>NZ_JAMHGA010000019.1 GCF_023660105.1 Desulfovibrio aminophilus
CACGTGGATCGTCGGCAGCGTCAGATGTGTATAAGAGACAGGCGCAGCAGGCCCAGCAGGCCCGGACGGGCGGCCGGGGCCTCGGACGCCCCGCCCAGGTCCACGGCCATGCCCCGCAGGGCCCGCGAGAGCCGCGACTTGGGCGCGGCCTCGGACACGGCCCGGCCCTGGTTCAGGGCCGAGAGCGCGGAGCGGGCGTCGTCGGGCAGGAGCCAGTCCAGGGCGTGGCCCAGGACATCGGCGGCCTCGGCCGGGTCGATCTCGGAGTCGGCCAAGTGGCGGTTCATGGCGAGCCGGACCTTTTCGGCCAGCCCCTGGCGGCGCAACTCCTCCAGGAAGGCGCGGGCCCGGGCCAGGCACGGCAGGGTCGGATTGAGCACGAGCACGGCCCCGTCCACGCGCCGCATCAGGTCGACGGCCTGTTCCCCGGCCACGCCCGCGTCCAGGACCAGCAGGTCGAAGAGCCGGGACATCTCGGCCAACAGGCGGTCGCGGCCCTGGCCGTCCAGCCTGGCATGGCCCGCCTCCGGGGCGGGCAGCAGGCCCAGGCCCGAGGAGTGGCGGGTGATGATGCTGTCCAGGAAGGTGTCGTCCAGGCGGGCCAGGTTGTTGGCCACCTCCTCCCAGGTGTAGGAGCATTCGAGGTCCAGGAAGTACGGCGTCTCGCCCCGGGGCTCGCGCAGGTCCAGGAGCCCCACGCGGCCGGGGCGGCCGCGGTTCGCCTCCAGGGCCAGGTTCACGGCCACGGTGCTGGCCCCCACTCCGGGCTTGGCCCCGAGGACGGCCAGGACGCGGCCCGTCTCGCGGGCCTGCGCGCCGTCCACGCCGCCCCGGCGCTCGCGGCTGCGGGCCAGGGCCTCGGCCAGGTCGCGCTCCGAGGCTGGCAGGGGCAGAAACTCCGTGACTCCGGCGCGGATGGCCCGGATGAGCAGCTCCGGCGAGGGTTCGCGGCCCACCAGGAAGACCTCGCCCACGCGGCCGTCGCGGCGGGCCCGCTCCAGGCGGTCCAGCTCGGCCCCGGGCTCGGCCCCGGGCTCGAACACGAGCAGGTCCACGGGGCCCGGCTCCTTCCCGTTGAGGTGGACCCCCGGGCACTCCCGGGCCGCCTGCTGGAAGATCCGCTTGGCCTCGGGATCGTGCACGGCCAGGGTGACGGTGATGGTCTCGGCGGACATGGCTTCCTCCCGCTCTACTTCTTGTCGCCCGAGCCGCCGAGGTTCAGCTGGAGCGTCTTCTTCGTCTCGGAGGAGGACTTGGGCGGCTTGTGGTAGTTGTCCATGACGCCCTTGGCGTAGACGCCGTCCAGGCCGACCACGGGGGCGTCGCTTGGCGGGGCCGCGGCCAGCTTCTGGGCCGCCACGGCCTGACGCACCGAGGCCCCCAGGGGCTCCTTGAACTCCTCGCTGGCGCACCCGGCGCAGGCCAGGAAGCCGATGATCGCGATGGCGGTGAGCAGTCTGGTCATCTCCCCTCCCCCTTACCTGGGCAGCATGTGCCCGAATTCGCCGTCAAAGCCCTCGGCCCGTCCGGCCGTTCCCTTGGCCCGCGGAGCCGGACCGGCCACCCCGGGGCCGCTCTTCCGGCCTTCCACCAGGCCGAGCATGTAGAACTCGTAGTCGTCGGGCTCGCGGAAGCCGTCCGTGGGCAGGCTCTGCTTGGCCACGTCCAGGGGCTTCACGAGGTGCGGGGTGATGATGATGATCAGCTCGGACTCGTTCTTCTGGAAGTCGCTGCTGCGGAACAGGGCGCCCAGGATGGGCACCTCGCCCAGCACCGGAAACTTGCTCATGTTCTCGCGCAGGGAGTCCTTGATGAGTCCGGCGATGGCGAAGCTCTGGCCGTTGCCCAGCTCCACCGTGGTCGAGGCCCGGCGGCTGGTGAGCGACGGCACGTTGAAGGAGTTCACGGTCACGGCCCGGGAGTAGTCCAGGTCCGAAACCTGGGGCTCGACCTTGATGTTGATGGTGCCGGAGTCGAGCACCGTGGGCGTGAACTTGAGGCCCACGCCGAAGGGCTTGTACTCGATGCCCACGGTGCCCAGGCCCTGGGGCACGGGGATGGGCACCTCGCCGCCGGCCAGGAACTCGGCGGTCTGGCCCGAGAGGCAGATGAGGTTCGGCTCGGCCAGGACCTTGAGCAGACCGTTGGCCTTGAGGGCGTCCACGAAGTAGCTCAGGCTGGCTCCCCCGCTGCCCAGGCTGGTGGTGCCCGCGATGCCCACGTTGTTGGAGAGGGTGAGCGCCCCTTCCTCGTCCAGATAAGTCAGCCGGTTCAGGAAGCTGTAGAGGATCTCGTCGCCGGACATGAACCGGAAGTTGAAGCCCAGGCGCTTCATGACGCTGCGGCTCATCTCGGCCACGCGCACCTCGAGCATGACCTGCTGGACCCCGCCCACGCGCAGGAGGTTGACCACCTTGCCCGGCGCGGCCGCCTCGGCCAGCGACAGGGCCGTGCTCAGATTCGTGGCGCTGGACACGCTGCCGGAAAGGGTCACGGACTCGCCCGAGGACAGGACGCGGATGCCCGCCTCGTTGGGCAGGACCGTGTGCAGCATGTGCTTGAGCTGGGTCACGTCCGGCACCACCTCCAGGTCGTAGACCGCGTTCACGCGGTCCCCGGGGCCCCAGAGGGTCAGGTTCGTGGTCCCGGCCTTCTTGCCCGTGATGTAGACTTGGCGGGGCGAGATGAGCACCAGTTCGGCCTGCTCCGGCGCGGCCAGGGAGATGCGGGCGATGTCCGAGTCGCTGTTCAGGATCAGGGACTTGCCCGCCACGAGCTGCACGGCCTGGGGGGCCTCGGTGGCCAGGATGCGGAATCCCGGCCCGGCCTGGGCGGCCCGGGTCCAGCACAGGGCCAGGACCAGGGCGGCCGCGAAAATGATTCGACGCGCGTTCATGGCCGTTCCTCCGCGCTAGAAGCGCACCCGGTCGCGGGTTCCGCCGCGGATCACCTCGACCTCCACGGCGGGTCGGGGCGCGGCCTTGTCCCCGGCCTTGCGCGCGACCTGGACCGGACGCAGGGAGGCCAGCGTGGCGGCGGTGTCCGCGCCGTTGGTCAGCACGGTCTCCTGGTCGGCCTCGTTGCGCAGGGCGAAGTTGAGCGTGCCCTGGGTGGCGGCCAGGGCCAGCTTCTCGCTCTCCTCGGGAGTCAGGTCCAGGGTGTAGACGTCCACGGAGGACGGCTTCTCGCCGTCGCCGGAAGGCTCCAGCTCCGTGCCCGTGGCCAGGACCGGGACCTTCTCCAGCACGAGCTTGGTCACCTTCTCCTCGCGTTCGCCCACGGGCAGGGTCACGAGCACGTCCACCAAGTTGCCGGGGCGGATGAATCCGGCCAGGCCCATGACCTTGTTGCCCTTCACGGCCATGGCCCTGCGGCCCGGGCCGAGCATGGCGCTGATGCCGCCGACCTTCACGTCCTCGGGAGCCAGGCGTGGAGCGGTCACGGCCTCGCCCTTGCCCACCGGCTGGGAAAGCACGCGGCCCGCCAGGGGAGCCGCCTCGCGAAAGGACTGGGACGGCTCGCTGCCCTCGACGAAGGGGGCCAGCCGGAGCATGCCGGGCTCGATCTTCACGCCCTTGGCCAGGTCGACGGAGGCCACCACCACCTGCACGGTGCGCACCGTGACCGGGGCCGCGGCCTGGACCGGAGCGCGGGCGGAGAGCCAGCGGAACACGAGCACTCCGGCGGCCAGGGCCAGGACCAGGGCCAGGACCATCTGCAACAGGGATCTGACGGTTCTGCTCACGGCGACCTCCTAGAGGCCGATGGCCCCGCGCTCCCAGGCCGTGTAGACCAGGGAGAACACGGTGCCGGCGGCGATGGCCAGCCCGTAGCACAGGCGGGGCAGGGGCCTGCCCGCCGGCGCGGGGACCGGGGCGTATTCCAGCTTGCGGGTGGCCACCAGGACCAGGAAGGCGTCGCGGATGTTGCGCAGGACGCGGGGCAGGAGCCCGTGGCGCAGCAGCATGAACAGGGCGTAGAGCCCGCCCGCCAGACAGGTGAAGAGAAAGGCGCTGAAGGCGTCGGCCGCGCCGAGCCACGCGCCCACCGCGGCCATGAGCTTCACGTCGCCCCCGCCCATGAGGCGCAGGAGGAACGGCACGAGCATCACGGCCAGGCCCAGGGCCAGGCCGGCGGCGCTGAAGGCCAGTCCGTCCAGGCCCCGGGCCAGCCCGTGATAGGCCAGCCCGGCGAGCATCGCGGGAAGCGTGAGCAGGTTCGGGATCTTCTGGTCCCAGAGGTCCGTGACCACGGCCACGGACAGCATGGCGCAGACGATGGCGCCGATGAACAGATCCATATCTCTCCCCTCCGAATCCGTTACGGACTGCCTGGCCGGTCCCCCGTTTTCCCCCCGGGGGGCGCGGGGCCCGCGGTCTTCTCACAAAGGATTCCGCGAGCCCCGCCCTGCCGTCGGCTCCCGCGCCTGGCGCGGGATCTGTTCGTTTTGGATCAGCCGCCGGAGCCGGTGCTGGTGGTGGGCATCTTGCCGGCGATGGTGTCGAAGGTGCCGCTGACCTTGGTGCCCAGGGTGGTCACCGCGGTGATGATCACGGCCGCGATGAGGGCGGCGATCAGGCCGTACTCCAGGGCGGTCACGCCTTCCTCGTCCTTGAACAGCTGCATCAGTCTGGTCATCATGATCGTTCTCCCCTTCTTGGTGGTTTCCGATTCCGGCCCGGGCCACCGGGATGGAGGCGCGGCCGATGCCCCCTCTTGAGCAACGGCCGTGCCAGGACGCGCCACAAGGACAAGGGCCAGCAATTTTATCTTTTGAAATCAAAATGATGAGGAGATGACGCAACAACCACGGGCCTCGCGGAGCAAGTCCCGGCGAAGAAAGGAATCTACGATTCGTGGATCACACGATTTTCATGCGACGCGTGAGCAGTGAATCAACACGCTGAATAAACTGATTTTTCACTCAATCCATTATTCATGGATCACAGGGCGCGCAGGCAGGCGGCCGGGTCCAGGCCGTGCTTCTGGAGCTTGTTCCAGAGGTTCTTGGCCGTGATGCCCAGCAGCCGGGCCGCCTCGGTCTGCACGCCCCCGGCGCGCCGGAGTGCCTGCACGATGAGGCCCTTCTCATACTCGTTCACCGCGCGCTTGAGCGGCAGGCCGGGCTCGGGCAGGGCCGCCTCCGGCACGGCCTCGGCGCGGCGTTGCAGGGCCTGCGACAGGTCCGCCGCCGTGATCCGGCCCGAGGCCGCGAAGATGGCCGTGCGCTCCAGGGCGTTGGCCAGCTGGCGCACGTTGCCCGGCCAGTCCTGGGCCTGGAGCAGGCGTAGGCCGTCCGGGGCCAGGGACAGCGGCTCCCCGCCCATGCGGCGGCCGATCCGGTCGAGGAAGAAATCGGCCAGCAGGGCCAAGTCCTCCTTGCGTTCCCGCAGGGGCGGCAGATGGATGGCGGCCACGTTCAGCCGGTAGTAGAGGTCCGCCCGGAATTCCTTGGCCTCCACGCGCTCGCGCAGATCCTGGTTGGTGGCCGCGATGATCCGCACGTCGAAGGTCACGGCCCGCGAGCCGCCCACCCGCTCCACCTGCTTCTGCTCCACGGCGCGCAGGAGCTTGGGCTGGAGGTGCAGGGGCATGTCGCCGATTTCGTCCAGGAGGATGCTGCCGCCCTGAGCCATTTCGAAGCGGCCGCGCCGGGCCGCCGTGGCCCCGGTGAAGGCCCCCTTCTCGTGGCCGAAGAGCTCGCTCTCCAGCAGATTTTCCGGGATGGCCGCGCAGTTCAGCTTGACGAAGGGCGCGGCGGCCCGGGGGCTCAGGGCGTGGAGGGTGTCCGCGATGAGCTCCTTGCCCGTGCCGGACTCGCCGGTGATGAGCACGTCGGCGTCCAGGCCAGCCCCCCGCTGGACCATCTCCTTGACCCGCAGCATGGCTTGGCCCTGGCCGATGATCCGGGACAGGGGCCCCTCGCGGTCCAGGGTCGTGCGCAGGGCCTGGACCTGGCCCTGGAGGCGGCGCTTTTCCAGGGCCCGGCGGATGACCACCTCCATCTCGGCCAGGCTGAAGGGCTTGGTGAAGTAGTCGTAGGCCCCGCGCTTGAGGGCCTCCACGGCGGAATCCTTGCTGGAGAAGGCGGTCATGACCACGATGTCGGCCAGGGGCGCGGCCCGCTTGAGGTGCGGGATGGCCTCGATGCCGGACATGCCGGGGAGCATGACGTCCTGGAGCACGAGGTCGAAGTCCCCGTCCCCGGCCAGGCTGATCCCCTCCTCGGCCGATCCCGCCTCCTCAACCTCGAATTCCTTGTCCCGCAAGGCTTCCACGAGCATTCCCCGAAAGGCCGCGTCGTCGTCCACCACCAGGATTCTGGCCGCCATGATCCCCCCTCGGGCGGAATCCTCCACCCGGGGAGAGCATACCCCGCCCAGGCCGGGAAATCCACAAAAAATAGATCGCCTGCGCCCCGCTACGGGACGACGGCCACCCGCCCAGCTGGGAACATAAAAATATAAGTAAATTATTTCAAAATGATGAAATATTTTTCAACTCTTTCTTCAATGCCCGCGTCATTTGGTATGGCGGTTGCTTTTCTAGGGATATGGAACGGAACCAAAACGGATCACACGAGGAAGCCATGCGCACGAGACACTCGAGACGGCACGGGCAGAAGGGGATGGCCGCGGTGGAATTCGCGCTCATCCTGCCCGTGCTGGCCGCCCTGTTCTTCCTGGTCCTGGAGGGCGCCAACGCGATCCGCACCTACTCCCTCATCTCCGAGGCCAGCCGCGAGGCCGCCCGGCTCGTGCTGCGCGAAGGCAGCACGGCCAACGTGGAATTCCTGGTGCAGTCCCTGACCGCCACCCAGCTCCCGGCCGACAGCCTGAACACCAACGTGACCGTCGACAGCGAGAAGAAGACCGTCACCGTCGAGGTTGACTATGATTACCAAAGCATGCTCGGCACCCAGGCCATGGTCGAATCCTTCAACAGCGGCAAGCCCTATGTCCTTCTCGCCCGCACCACGATGCCGATGCCGTAGGGACGGCCAGCGGGGCGCGACCCACGTCCTGGTGGCCCTGCTCATCCCGATTCTGCTGGGAGCGGCTGGTCTGGCCCTGGACCTGGGCAACCTCTACCTGGCCCAGACCAAGCTCCAGGCCGCCGTGGACGCCGGAGCCCTGGCCGGGGCCCTGCAGCTGCCCTACGACCCGGACCTGACCAAGGACATCGCCCGCCCGGCGGCCATCGACATGGTCCACACCAACTACGCCGAGGCCCAGATCCAGAGCGTGGCCGAGGGCTCCGAGGTGCGCAGCCTCTGCGTCACGGCCACGGCCGAGGTGAAGACCCTGCTGCTGGGCGTGCTGGGAGTGAATTCCGGCAGCGTGGCGGCCAAGGCCTGCGCCGGGTTCAACAACCTGGAGGTGGCCCTGGTCATCGACAACACGGGCAGCATGAAGGGCACGCCCATAAGCCGCGTGCGCGAGGCCGGCGCCGACCTGGTGGACCTGATCATTCCCGACGGCGCGGCCCCGAACACCCGCGTGGGCCTGGTGCCCTTCCGGGGCAAGGTCAAGGTCCTGGACGCCGAGGGCTTCCCCTCCGGCTGCCTGAACGCCGACGGCTCGCTCAACGTGGGCATCCATCCCGACTTCATGCCCCTCTACTACGCCCTGCCGTCCTACCGCCGGAGCCAGATCAACCTGGACACCTGCACGGGCATCCCGCCGGTGCACGCCCTGACCACGGACAAGGACGAAATCATCGCGGCCATCAGCCAGATGGACGCCCTGGGCGCGGGCTCGGGCACGATCATCTCCGAGGGCATCAAGTGGGGCCGCGAGGTCCTCACTCCCGAGGCCCCCTACACGCAGGGCAGCAGCGACGACAAGATCCGCAAGATCATGATCGTGCTCACCGACGGCGACACCGAGGACGGCACCTGCGGCGGCGCCTACGCCATGTCCTACACGCCCAACAACTACTGGACCAACGCCTACTACGGCATGAAGGTCACCAACTGCCACTGCGAGAACGGCGGCTGCCTGAACCAGGCCATGCTCACCGAAGCCCAGAAGGCCAAGGACGCGGGCATCGAAATCTTCGCCATCCGCTTCGGCGACTCGGACAGCACGGACATCCAGCTCATGAAGCAGATCGCCTCCAGCAAGCCCGGCACCAACGACCACTACTTCGACGCGCCCTCGGCCGAGGACATCCCCGATGTCTTCAAGCTCATCGGCAAGCAGCTGGGCTGGCGTCTGCTGAACTAGGAGGCGGTCATGCGGCGCAAGCATTCCCTCCTCTCCCGCGGCGTGGCCGCCGTGGAGATGGCCCTCATCCTCCCGGCCCTGCTGGTCATGGTCTTCGGCCTGCTGGAGAGCGGAAACCTCTTCCTCTCCTGGCTCACGGTCCAGAAGTCCGCCGAGATGGGCGCGCGCTTCGCGGCCACGGGACAGGGCGAGGACGAGGGCACCCGGCTGGCTCAGATCGTGGAGCAGGCCGACATCCTCCTGAGCACCCTTTCCGGCGCGGGCTCCTCGGTCTCGGTCAAGAGCTGGCCGGGGCTGGACACCAGCGGCCCCGGCGTCACCGGCAGCGCGGGCCAGCCCTGCGGCGTGGTCGAGGTCGGCGTGTCCTTCCTCTACAAGCCCATCACGCCGCTGGTCGGGGACATGATGCCGGAGACCGTCCAGCTCACCGGCGCGGACCGCAAGGTCAACGAACCCTGGAAGCCCTGCCCCTGATTTCCGACCACACCCTCCCCGCCCTCCGGTGTCCATCGGAGGAAAAAAGAAAGCCGGGCCAAGCCCGGCTTTCCCTTTTTCCGACGAACGCCCGCGCTACTTCTTGGCGTTGGGCGTGAACAGCGGCTTGCCCGCCACCTTGAAGTCGCCCACGAACTTCTGGGTCTTGGCCGAGGTGATCCAGTCGCTGAACTTCTTGGCCAGGTCCGCGCGCACGCCCGGGCAGTGCGCCGGGTTCACGGGCATGACGCTGTACTGGTTGAGCAGCGGCTTGTCGCCCTCCACCAGGATGGCCAGGGGCGCCTTGCCCTTCTGGTCGGCCTCGTACTTGTACCACGTGCCCCGGTCCACCAGGGTGTAGGCCCCGCGCTCGGCGGCCATGGCCAGGGTGGCCAGCATGCCCTGCCCGGCGGAGATGTACCAGGACTCCTTGTCCGGCGTCGGCAGTTCGGCGGCCTTCCAGAGCTTGAGTTCGGCCTTGTGCGTGCCCGAGTCGTCGCCGCGGCTGACGAAGGGGGCCTTGGCCGAGGACACGGCCTTGAGCGCCTCGGACACGGTCTTGCCCTTGATCTTGGCCGGGTCCTTTTGCGGGCCCACGATCACGAAGTCGTTGTAGAATATTTCCTTGCGGTCCATGCCGAAGCCCTTGTCCAGGAACTCCTTCTCGGCCTGGGGCGCATGGACCATGAGCACGTCCACGTTGCAGTCCTCGCCCAGCTTGAGGGCCTTGCCCGTGCCCACGGCGGTCCACTGCAGTTCGATGCCCGTGTCCTTCTGGAAGGCCGGGCCCAGGGCGTCCAGCAGGCCGGTGTCCTGGGTGCTGGTGGTGGTGGCCATGCGCAGGACGTCGCCCGCCAGGGCCGGAACCGCGCAGAGCAGGACGGCCAGGGACAGGACCACGGCCAGGGCGGGTTTCTTGAACAACCGATGCATGCGTTCCTCCTTGTTTGGAAAACAGACTGGCATGTCTTCTGGAACAAGCGTGACATATATCGGTTTAGACAGGGAAAACAGAAATGGCAAGGATATTGTGTCCGCCTTGACACCGTCGCCGCGTTTCTGGGACAAGGTCCGATGGACTTCATTCTGGAGGGTCTCGCCCGGGCCCTGGACCTCCTCCTGTCCGGCGACGAAGTCACCTTCTCGGCCGTGGCGGCCACGCTGAAAAGCTCGGCCCTGGCCATGGCTGCGGCCCTGGCGCTGGGCGCTCCGGCCGGATTCTGCCTGGGCCACCTGGAATTCCCCGGCCGCCGCGCCCTGCGCCTGGCCGTGGACACGGCCCTCTCCTTCCCCACCGTGGTCATCGGGCTCATCGTCTACGCCTTTCTCACCCGGCGCGGCCCGCTGGGCGACTGGCAGATGCTCTTCAGCGTGCCGGGCATGTCCGCGGGTCTGACCCTGCTGGCCCTGCCCATCGTCATCGCCCACACGGCCGCCGGCGTCGAAGGGCTGGACCGCCGCCTGCGGCCCACGCTCCTGACCCTGGGCGCGGGGCCCCTGCGCCTGGCCCTGACCACCCTGCGCGAGGCCCGCTTCGCCGTGGTCCTGGCCCTGGCCATGGCCTTCGGCCGGGTGGCCTCGGAGGTGGGCATCGCCATGATGGTCGGCGGCAACATCAAGTGGCACACCCGGACCATCACCACGGCCATCGCCCTGGAAACCGGCAAGGGCCAGTTCGCCGAGGGCATCGCCCTGGGCATCGTGCTCCTGGCCATCGCCCTGGTGGTCAACCTGCTTCTCGTCCTGCTGCGCCGGAGGATGGCGTGAACGCGCTCTTCCGGCTGGAGAACGCCGTGGTGCGCTACGCCGGGGCCGAGATCCTGCGCGTGGAGTCCCTGGAGGTCCCGGAGCGCTCCGTGTTCGGCCTGGCCGGGCACAACGGCTCGGGCAAAAGCACCCTGCTGCGGCTCCTGGCCCTGTTGGAACGGCCGACCAGCGGCCGCGTGCTGGTGGACGGCGCGGACAGCGCCGGGCGGGAACGGGAGCTGCGCCGGGGCATCACCCTCCTGGACCAGGAGCCCTACCTCCTGCGGCGCTCGGTGCGCGAGAACGTGGCCTATGGCCCGCGGGCGCGCGGGGATGTCGCGGACCTGGACCGCCGCGTGGCCGAAGCCCTGGACTGGGTCGGGCTGGCCCCGGGCTTCGCCCGCCGCTCCTGGCGCGAACTTTCCGGCGGCGAGGCCCAGCGCGTGGCCCTGGCCGCCCGTCTCGTCCTCCGGCCCCGGGCCCTGCTCCTGGACGAGCCCACGGCCAACCTGGACGCCGAGAGCGTGGCCCGCATCAACCTGGCCGCGTTGCGGGCCCGCGAGGAATGGGGCGCGACCCTGGTGCTCGTGAGCCACGACATGGCTTGGCTCTCCGAGATGGCCGACACGGTGCTCCACCTGCACCACGGCCGCGTGGCGGGCCGGGGCCGGACGAACATCCTGCGCGGCTCCTGGCTGGAGGAGCCGGGCGGCTCGCGCCTGGACCGGGGAGACGACGTCCCGCTGCGCGCCCCGGCCGCGCCCGCGCCGGACTCTCCGGCGGCCGTGGAGCCCGGGGACATCACCCTGCTCCCCGCCGCGGACGCCGCAACCGCCCGCTTCGACACCCTGCTCCCGGCCGTGGTGGAGGAGTTGTCCCGCGACCGGGACGGCCTGCTGGCCCTCTGCCGGGCCGGAGACCTGCGCCTGCTCGTCCGCGTGGCCGCCGACCGGGCCGTGGTTCCGGGAACCCCGGTGGCCCTGGGAATGGAGCGCCGGGCCGTGCGTTTCCTGGACTGAAGCCCAACAAGACGAAAGGCCCGCCCGGAACACCGGACGGGCCTTTTGCCGCCGTCGAAATTTCTATTCCTCTTCCTCTTCGTCCTCGGCGTCCAGGTCCACCAGCCCCATCTCCCCGGCGTGGGCCACCAGCTCGGCCAGCAGCTGTTCGGCGTCCTCGAAGAGCGGCGCCAGCTCCTCGCGAGGCGTCTCCCCGAAACGGGCCTGGAGAAAGTGGCGGATGCCCAGGGCCAGGGTCATCTCGGCCAGGTCCGCGTATTCCTCCTCGGAGGTCAGCAGGTCGTACAGCCCCCCTTCCAGGTTCTCCAGCAGATCCTCGCGGCTCAGCTTCGCCAGCTCCTTGTCCTTGGCCATCGCATGCTCCTTGTTGGTTGAAATGACTACGAAACCCGCACCGCCTCATTGACCACGTCCAGGTTCTTGAGACGCGCCAGGGCGTGGTAGAGCTGGTTCAGACTCGTGACCTCCACGGTGAACTCAAGCACCGACGTGCCGTCCACGCTGGACTCGAAGGTGCCGGAATCGATGTTGATGTCGTCATCGGAGAGCATGGTCGCCACCTGGCCGAGCACGCCCTTGCGGTTGGAACACTTGATGCGCACCCGCGCCGGATAGGGCGTGTCCTCCTGCTTGCCGTCCCAGGAGACCGTGAGCAGGCGCTCGGGTTCGAAGCCCTTGACGTTGGGGCAGGTGGTCGTGTGGATGGTCACGCCCCGGCCGCGCGTGATGTAGCCCACGATGGGCTCGCCGGGCAGCGGGTTGCAGCAGCTGGCGAAGCGCACGAGCACGTTGTCCACGCCGCTGATCTTGAGGCCCTCGCCCTTGCCCTTGGCCTTGGCCTCCTCGGCCGGAGGCCCGGCGGGACGCTCCTGGGGCTTGGGCTCCTCGGGCCTCTCCGGCTGGAGCGAGGCCACCAGCCGCTTGACCACCTTGTTCGGCGTGATCCGCGAATAGCCCACCTGGGAGAGCAGTTCGTCCACCGAGCCGCAGGAGAACTCCTCGGCCAGCTTGAGCAGGAGGCCGTCCTTCATGGCCTTGGCCATGTTGATGCCGACCTTGCGGCCTTCCTTCTCCAGGAGTTCCTTGGCCAGGTCGATGCTGCGGGCCCGCTCCTCGGTGCGGATGTACTGCTTGACCCGCGTGCGGGCCCGGGCGGTCTTGACGAACTTGAGCCAGTCCCGGCTGGGCGCGCGGTGGGGGTCGGTGATGATCTCCACCCGGTCGCCGTTCTTGAGCGGCGAGGAGAGGGGCACGAGCCTGCCGTTGACCTTGGCCCCGGCGCAGTGGTCGCCCACCTCGGAGTGGATGGAGTAGGCGAAGTCCACGGGCGTGGCCCCCTCGGGCAGCTCCTTGATGTCGCCCCGGGGGGTGAAGATGTAGACCTCGTCCTGGAACAGGTCGAACCGCAGGGAGGCCATGAACTCGCGCGGATCCGAAAGCTCCCGCTGCCAGTCCAGGATCTGGCGGAGCCAGGTGAAGCGCTCGGCGTCGCGCGAGCTGCCCGCGCCGCCGCCCTTGCGGTGCTTTTCCTTGTATTGCCAGTGGGCGGCCACGCCGTACTCGGCCACCCGGTGCATCTCCTCGGTGCGGATCTGGATTTCGATGCGCTCCCCGTCCGGCCCGATCACCGTGGTGTGCAGGCTCTGGTACATGTTGGCCTTGGGGATGGAGATGTAGTCCTTGAAACGGCCGGTCACGGGCTTCCAGATGGAGTGCACCAGGCCGAGCACGGCGTAGCAGTCCTTGAGCGAGTCCACGATGACCCGGAAGGCGATGAGGTCGTAGACCTGGTCCAGGCTCAGGTTCTGCTGGAGCATCTTCTGGTAGGTGCTGTAGGCGTGCTTGGTCCGCCCCACCACCCGGGCCTTGATCCCGTTCTCCGTGAGCATGTCCCGGATGAGCCCGATGACCTTGTCGATGTAGTCCTGGCCCAGGGTGTGGTGCTGGCGCACGCCCTCGGTGATCTGCTCGTAGACGTCGGGCTTGAGGTACTGGAGGCAGAGATCCTCCAGCTCGATCTTGGTCCGGTGCAGGCCCAGCCGGTTGGCCAGGGGCGCGTAGATGTCCAGGGTCTCCTGGGCGATGAGCCGCTGCTTCACCGTGTCCTGGTGGAAGCCCAGGGTGCGCATGTTGTGCAGCCGGTCGGCCAGCTTGACCATGACCACCCGGATGTCCTCGGCCATGGCCAGGATCATCTTGCGGATGTTCTCGGCCTGGGCCACGGCCTTGGACTCGAACTGCATCTGGCTGATCTTGGTCACGCCGTCGACGATGTCGGCCACTTCCTCGCCGAAGAGGTCCTCGATCTCGTCCAGGGTGACGCCGGTGTCCTCCACCGTGTCGTGCAGGAGCCCGGCGGCCACCGTGGGCTCGTCCATGTTCATGTCGGCCAGGACGTTGGCCACGGCCAGGGGGTGGGCCAGGTAGGGCTCGCCGGAGAGGCGGGTCTGCCCCTCGTGGGCCTGGGCGGCGTAGACGTAGGCCTTCTGGATCAGGGCCAGGTCCGGCTTGTCGATGTAGGAGGACAGCTTGTCCGTGATTTCGTTGATGCGGATCATGGCCTCACCGCTCCAGGACCGGGCGCTGGAGTTCGCGTGGTATCCACCACTGGTAGAAGTTGTAGTCGATGCCCGCCGGAGCCGGGGCGATCCCCCGGATCCGGGCCTGGAGAATGGGCAGGGACATGGGCACGTACAGGAAGCAGTACGGCTGGTCCTCGTGCAGGATTTCCTGGACGCGGCCGTAGATCCGCTTGCGTTGCTCCTGGTCCAGGGTCCGTCGGCCCTCATCGAGCAGCCGGTCCAGCTCCGGGTTGCGGTAGCGCACGAAATTCAGCCCCCCGGGCACGGCCTTGGACGAGTGCCAGACGTCATAGATATCAGGATCCTGGGTGATGTTCCAGCCCAGGACCACGGCGTCGAAACGGCCCTTGTACACGAATTCCTTGATGAAGGCGGCCCACTCCACGGTGCGGATGCGGGCGTCGATGCCCACGTCGCGCAGGCGGCGCTGGATGATGGTGGCGGACTGGATGCGCTGGGTGTTGCCCTGGTTGGTCAGGATGGTGAAGGCGAAGGGCCGGCCGTCCTTGTCCAGGAGGCCGTCGCCGTCGGTGTCGCGCCAGCCCGCCTCGGCCAGCAGGGCCTTGGCCCGGGTCGGATCGTGGGGCCGGGGCTTGAGGGACTCGTTGTAGACCCAGGTGCCGGGCTTGTACGGCCCGACCGCCGGAACCCCCAGCCCCGCCAATACGCCCTTGACGATCTCCTCCTTGTCGATGGCGAAATCCAGGGCCCGGCGCACGCGCACATCCCGGAACAGGGGGTTCTCCAGGTTGTAGCCGAGATAGGTGTAGCCGAAGGAGAGGTACTTGTACTTGCGGAACTTCTCCTTCCACTCCGGCCCGTTGGTTTCGAAAAGATACTGGTAGGGCGACAGGCTCATCTCGTCCAGGTTCCCGGCCTTCAGCTCCAGGAACTGGGTGGCCTGGTCCGGGATGACCCGCATGACCAGCTCGTCGATGTGCGGCCGCCCCTCGAAGTAGTCGGGGTTGGCCGTGAGCACGAGGCGGCTGCCGGGCAGCCATTCCTTGACCTTATAGGCCCCGCAGCCCAGGGGCTCGCGGGAGTATTTGGTGTTCATGAGATCCTGCCCGGCCAGGGCGTGCTCCGGCAGGACGGACAGGGCCCAGGTCACCAGGGCCCGGGCGAAGGGCTGCTCGTAGCGCACCTCGAAGGAATAGCGCCCCGTGACCGTGAAGGACTTCACGGCCAGGTAGTCCTCGGCGTAGGCCGTGGGCGTCTTGGGGTCGACCATGAGCTTGTAGGTGAACTCCACGTCCTTGGCCGTGAGCTCCACCCCGTCCCACCAGCGGATGCCGGGCCGCAGGCGGAAACGCAACAGGCGGCCGCCGTCGAGCACCTCGTAGGACTCGGCGGCCCAGGGCACGAGCTTGATGTCCTTGTCGTACTTGAGCGGCGCCACGTAGAGATGCGAGGCCACCGCGTGGGAAGCCGAGTCCGTGGACAGGGGGGGGATGAGGTTCATGGGCTCGGCCAGGGTCGCCTCAAGCAGGCGGCCGCCGTCCACGGGCGGGCCGTAGTCCCGGGACGCGGCCGCAGACGAGGCGCTCCCCCCGTCGGGAGAGGGGCGGTCGCACCCCGGCAGCAGGGCGAGCAGCGCAACAAGCAGGAATGCGACTTTTATCAAGAGAGACCCCTTGCCAAGCGCGGGAAAAACGTTCATATGCTCAGGCTTTGCCGCGCCGGTCCAGTATGACCCAGGGATGCGCAAAAGCCAAGCGTCCCCTTGATCTGTGCGGGGATTTCGGGTTAGATTTCAGTGCTCGGCCGCGTTCCCGCGAAATGCGTCCCAGCCAAGGAGTTTCGAGGTTCATGGCCCACGGCGAAGAAGCTGTCGTCAAGAGAATCCTCCAGAAATTCATCCGCGACACGGTCCCGGAGTATATTCTGGATGGAGCCCACACGATCCTGGACTCCGGCGGAGTGCAGAAGATCGACCTGAAGAAGCGCGCCCAGTACTGGGACGTGGACGGGCAGATCCAGGGCGACGATTTCCAGGTCTATGCCGCCGAGCTCGGCCTGAACCTCGAAGAGCACACGCTGAACTATTTCTGCAACTGCCCGGATTCCTTCTCCGGGGTCTGCCGCCACATCGGGGCCACGGCGCTCAAGCTCCTCAAGTCCCTGGACACGGACTCCGACGAGGAGGCCCCCAAGCCCCGCACGGACTGGCGCCAGACCTTCCGCTCCTTCTTCTCCACCGAGCTGGAGCCCGAGCCGGGCAAGCACTACCTCATCTTCCGCTTCTTCCCCGAGCCCGGCCGCCTGCAGGTGGCCCTGTTCCGGGGCCGCCAGAACAAGGGCGGCATCTCCAACGTGCAGACGCCCGTGACCCTGGACCAGGTGGTCCAGAACCCGGACTGGTGCGAGGTCTCGCCCCACCTGCCGCGCGTGGCCGAGATGATCGGCCACTACCTGGACTACCGGGGCCACAAGGTGGAGCTTCCCGCGGGCCTGCATTCATGGTTCTTCCGGGCCATCAAGAACGAGTACTACCTGTTCCTGCGCGAGTCGGACCAGCCCCTGCGCATCGAGAACAAGACCATGCAGCTCAAGCTGTCCCCGGCCCTGTCCGAGGACGGCCTGCACTTCGAAATCCTGCTCTCGCGCGAGGGCAAGCCGCCCTTCTCCATCAACGACGAGAACGAGGTCTACTTCTACGGCCGCCTGCCGCTCTGGGTCTACTACCACGGAGGCTTCTTCCCGGTGCAGACCGGCCTGGACCCGGAACTCGTGCAGCAGATGGTGGAGCAGAAGCCGATCATCCCCCACGCCGACATCTCCGAGTTCCTGGACCGGGTCTGGACCGCCATCCCAGCTTCGGACCTCTATGGCCAGGAGGACTTCCTGGAGCGCATGGGGCCCATCTTCGCCCCGGCCACCTTCAATCCCAAGCTCTACCTGGACGAGGAGGGCAGCCTGCTGACCCTGACCATCCAGAACGTCTACGACACCGAAGTGGGCGAGGTCACGCTGCCCGGGCCCAACCCGGACCTCCAGACCGGCAGCTACCGCTTCGAGGGCCGCTCCTACCTCCTGCGCCGCAGCCAGGACGAGGAGGCCCTGCTCTTCAGCGAGCTGCAGGGCGTGGGCTTCCAGCCCCGCAGCAACTCGGTCTGGTTCATGGAGCAGGAGGAGGCCATCACCTTCCTTCTGGACCACTACCCCCGCCTGGTGGAGGCCTACCGCGTCTACGGCGAGAAGAACCTCACGCGCTACAAGGTCCGCTTGGCCAAGCCCGAGATCGTGGCCGAGCTGGAGAGCGACGAGGAGAACAAGTGGTTCAACCTGGACTTGGCCGTGCAGTATGACGACCAGAAGGTGCCCATCGACCTCATCTGGAAGGCCTGGACCCTGGGCAAGCGCTACGTGCAGCTCAAGGACGGCTCCTACACGAGCCTGCCCGAGGCCTGGCTGCGCAAGATCGGCCACAAGCTCAAGGCCCTGGGCTTCGACCCCGAGAAACCCCCGCAGAAGCAGTTCCAGCAGTTCGAAGTGCCGGTGCTGGAGAAGATCCTGGAAGACCTGCCCGAGGCCAAGACCGACGGCTACTTCGTGAAGCTGCGCGAGAAGATCAACAACTTCCAGGAAATCCGCTTCATCGAACCGCCCAAGGGACTGACCGCCACCCTGCGGCCCTACCAGGTCCACGGCCTGAGCTACCTGAATTTCCTGCACGAATACGGATTCGGCGGCATCCTGGCCGACGAGATGGGCCTGGGCAAGACCATCCAGACCCTGTCCTTCGTCCAGATGCTCGTGGAAAAGGGCATCCGGGGCGCGAACCTGATCATCGTGCCCACCTCGGTGCTGCCCAACTGGGAGCGCGAGGCGGCGAAGTTCGTGCCCGGCCTGCGGCGGCTGACCATCTACGGGGCCAAGCGCGACGACCTGTTCCAGCAGATCGGCGAATCGGACCTGATCATCACCACCTACGCCCTGCTCCGCCGCGACCTGGACGAGCTGCTCAAGTACCGCTACGCCACGGTCATCCTGGACGAGGCCCAGAACATCAAGAATCCGAACACGATCACGGCCCGCTCGGTGCGCCGCCTGGACGCCGAGATGCGCCTCTGCCTCTCGGGCACGCCCATCGAGAACAACCTGTTCGAACTCTGGAGCCTGTTCGAGTTCCTCATGCCAGGCTTCCTGGGCTCGCAGCACTCCTTCCAGCGCGGCATCGTCAAGCCCATCAAGGACGGCGACGAGGAAACCCTGGAGTACCTCAAGACCCGGGTCAAGCCGTTCATCCTGCGCCGGACCAAGTCCGAGGTGGCCAAGGACCTGCCGCCCAAGATCGAGACCACGCACTACTGCGACCTGGTGGACGAGCAGCGCGACCTGTACAACGCCCTGGCCAAGCGCCTGCGCGACCAGGTCATGAAGGACGTGGAGGAGAAGGGCATGGCCAAGAGCCAGATGTCCATCCTCGACGCCCTGCTCAAGCTGCGCCAGATCTGCTGCCACCCGCGCCTGCTCAAGCTGGACATGCCCGGACTGGACACCAACCTGCCCTCGGGCAAGTTCGACGCCTTCAAGGACCTCGTCACGGACATCGTGGAGGGCGGGCACAAGGTCCTGGTCTTCTCCCAGTTCGTGCAGATGCTGCACATCATCCGCTCCTGGCTCCAGATCAAGGAAGTGCCCTTCGCCTACCTGGACGGCTCCAGCAAGGACCGCTTCGAGCAGGTGGACCGCTTCAACGAGGACCCGAGCGTGCCGATCTTCCTCATCTCGCTCAAGGCGGGCGGCACGGGCCTCAACCTCACGGCCGCGGACTACGTGATCCACTACGATCCGTGGTGGAACCCGGCCGTGGAGAACCAGGCCACGGACCGCACCCACCGCATCGGCCAGAAGCGCCAGGTCTTCGCCTACAAGATGATCTGCCAGAACACGGTGGAGGAGAAGATTCTCAAGCTCCAGGAGATGAAGAAGGACGTGGCCGAGGCCATCATCCCCGGCCAGTCGGCCTTCAAGACCCTGACGCGCGACGATCTGGAGATGCTCTTCGAAATCTAGGCGACGTTCCGGCGACGCTGTTTTCTTTCCGGCCGATCCCGGCTATTCTCCGGGCATGGCGAATCCCTTCATCCGGTCCATCGAGGCCCTGCGCGACCTGTTCGACGCCCTGCACCAGTTCTGGGAGGCCAAGTCCACCCAGCGCGCCGCCGCCCTCATCCTGGTGGCCGCCTTCCTCCTGGTCCTGGCCGGGGTGGAGCTCTCCCGGCGCGGCCTGCTCAACGAGCACCTGACCCAGATGCTCGGGCAGAGCCACTTCCTGGCCGTGAACCAGGCCTTCACCCTGGTCCTGATCATGGAGGTGGTGAGCCTCATCTTCACCCTGCCCTGCTCGGTGTCCAAGGCCGTGGGCAAGCAGATCGAAATCCTGGCCCTGATCCTCCTGCGCAGCGCCTTCAAGCATCTGGCCCAACTCCAGGAGCCCGTGGTCATCACCGAACTGAGCGAGCCCGTGCTCCGGCTCCTGGCCGACGGAGCGGGCGCCCTGGCCATCTTCGCCATCCTCGGCTACTACCACCACATTCAGCTGAGCGCCCGCCCGGCGATCATGGACGGCGCCTCGCGCTACGCCTTCGCCACGGCCAAGAAGCTCATCGCCCTCGTCCTCCTGGGCTGCTTCCTGGTCATGGGAGCCGAGAACATCGTCCTGGGCCTGAGCGGGCAGCATCAGTTCGACTTCTTCTCGGCCTTCTACACGGTGCTCATCTTCAGCGACATCCTCATCGTGCTCATCGCCCAGCGCTACCTGCCGCACTTCCGGGCCATATTCCGCAACTCCGGCTTCGCCGTGGCCACCCTGCTCATCCGCCTGGCCCTCACCGCCCCGCCCTACCTCAACGCGGCCCTGGGCGTGACAGCGGCCGTGTTCGCCGTGCTCCTGAGCCTGATCTACAACCGCTTCTGGGAAATCAAGAGGCCGGTATGTCCGACGGATTCCGAGCAGTGAAGGAGACCGGACGGCCCATGCACGGGCCGCGCGGAGTGCTGGTCTGCGGCTACGCGCCCGCCGAGCAGGAGGCCCTGCTGGCCATGATGGAACGCCGGGGCTTCGGCGACGCGCCCGCGATCTTCGTGGATGCAGGGGCCGCCGGCCTCGCCCTGGCCGAGCTCCTGGCCCTGCCCGGCGGCTCGGGCCGGGGCCAGGCCTCGTCCCTGCCCCGGGCCGTGATCCTCTCCGGGCTCCTGGAAAAGGAGCTGCACGCCTTCATGGCCGCCTGGAAGACCCTCGGGCTGCCGTCCCAGCTCTGGGCCTGCCTCACGCCCACGTCCGAGTCCTGGCCCCTGCGCGACCTGCTCACCGAGCTGGAGCGCGAGCGCCAAGCCTTCGCCCAGCGCGGCCAATGAAAAGGGGCGCCGAAGCGCCCCGCGGATGTCCTTGAAGTCTCCCGCCTAGAACGGCACGTCGTCCATGCCGCTGGCCTCGGATGGGAAGGCCGGGCCCAGGTCCTCCTCGGGCTCCGGGGCCTGCTGCCGCTGGGCCGGGCGGCCCTGCTGGCCGCCGCCGCGCCGCTCCTGGGGAGCGCGGTCCTGGGGCGCGCCCTGGGGCCGATCCTCGCCGCCGCGCCGCTCCAGGCCCTGGATGCGGTTGGCCACGATCTCGGTGGTGTAGCGGTCCTGGCCGTCCTTGTCCTGCCACTTGCGGGTCTGGAGGCGGCCCTCCACCAGGGCCAGGGCGCCCTTGCCGAGATAGTTGGAGACGTACTCGGCCTGGGAGCCCCAGGCCACCACGTTGTGCCACTCGGCCTTGTCCACCCACTGGCCGCTCTTGTCCTTGTAGCCCTCGTCCGTGGCCAGCCGCAGATTGGCCACGGCCTGGCCGGACTGGGTGTAGGACAGCTTGGGATCCTGGCCGAGACGGCCGATGAGAATGACCTTGTTCATGCTGGCAGCCATAACGTCTCCTTCACGGTTTACGAACCAGATCCTCGGCTTCGTCCAGGGCGTCTTCCAGGGCGTAGGTCGCCTTGTCGGCCTCGGCGGGCTTGCGCCCGGCCAGGGCCTCCTCCAGTTCCAGGCGGAGCGCCTCGGCGCGGCGCGCGGGCTTGTCCAGGGCCTTGGCCGCCTCGGCGGGCAACATGCCCAGCCCAAGACGGTCGGCCAGGGCCGCGGTCAGCTCCAACACGCCCCGCCGCCCCTCGGGCGGCAGGCCGTCGGCCCAGGCCAGCTTGGCCAGCGCGGGCCAGGCCCGGGCCACGGCGTCCTCGTCCACGGTGGAGACCGAGACGCGCACCTGCAGGTATCTGCCCATCTCTATTCCGGTTCGTCCCAATCGCTTTGCACTTTGGTGACCATGTCCTGAATGAGGGTCAGCTGGTCCTCGGGGCAGACCCCGATGAGCGGCTGGCCCGCGTCCACGTTGTCGCCCCGGTGGAAATACACGGCGTAGATGAGGCCCTCGGGCCCGCTGTAGGCCAGCGGGGTCTCGCGCTTCATGCGCGAGACTATGAGCATGTCCATGCCCTCGCGCACCTTCACCGAGCGCTTGCCCGAGACCTTGAGCTTCTGGTCCACCTCGGGGATGAAATAGTACTTGGCCCGTTCCGGGGCCACGAAGAGATGCAGGGCCTTCTTCAGGATGAGTTCGATGACCTCTTTCTTGGAGAGGTAGTGGCGCAGGGTCAGCAGAGGGGTCCCGGCCTCCACGAACTTGCCCTCCAGCTCCGCGCGCACCTCCACGACCTCGCCGCGCTCCGGCGCGGTGATGGGCTTGCGGTTGCGCTCGCGGGTCAGGTGGGCCAGCAGGGTGCCGGGCTTTTCCTTGAAGGCCCCGGACACGCCGGTCACCTTGTCGCCGGGCTTGAGCCCCGCGAACTCCACGACGCCGGTGTGCGGCGCCTTGATCTCGATGACCTCGTAGGGGGAAGCCTTGATGTCGTCCAGAAGCTGTTTGATGTCGAGCACTGTCGTCCTGTCCTTTGCAAAAGTCCGCCGCCGGGCGGCCAACTATCGATAATAGAGATTTCGCCCACCCATGGTCAAGAGCGCGCGGTGGAGATTCTTGCGCAGGTCCCGGCGGTCCCAGATGCCCTGGATGTGCCCGCGCGAGAGGGCTTTCCAGCAGCTGTGGTAGTGCGGGGGCACGGGCATGCCGGTGGTCTCGGCGATGACTCCGGGCCCGGCGAAGCCCACATTGGCCGAGCGCACCGCGAACTGGTAGGGCGAACAGCCCAGGAAACTGGCCACCGGCCCGGCGTAGGAATTGGTGTCGTAGAGCACGACGTAGAGCCCACCGGCCTCGATGTAGCGGCGCACGGCGATGGTGCAGCGGGGCATCTGGATGACCCCGGCCACGCCCTCCTGGATGCGGATGCCCGCCGTGCCGTGGACATAGGCCAGGAACGGCAGGTGCATGCGCCGGGCGCGCTCGGCGGCGCGGATGAACTTCTCGCCCTCGGCCGCGCCCACGCTGCCGCCCCGGAACGGCCCAACCAGGGCCGCCACCACGAGGTTCAGCCCCTCCAGGGCCGTCTCGAAGGTGATGCAGGAGCTCTTCAGCCGCGTGTTCTTGCGGGCCTGGGCCAGCTTGAGGTCCAGCCCCTCGTAGCCCAGGGGATTGGCGGCCTCCAGTTCGGCGTTGAACTCATAGGCGCTCTTGAAGTCCAGCACGTTGTGCAGGACCCACTGGTACTCCATGGGGAAATGGTGCCCGCAGGTGGCGCAGACCCCGGCGAACTCGTCGAACAGGTCCGGGGCCCAGAGGTCCGGGCAGCCGTGGGTGCGCGCGTTGGGGCAGGTCACGGTCCGGTCCTCCCGGCTGCGCGGGCTGACCCAGTCCCAGAGGGCTTCGGAGCGGCAGGCCTCCTCCCCGGGCCGGGACAGGCAGGTGAGCATCTCCTGCACCTCGGGCGCGGCCTCGGCCAGCTCCTCGCCGTCCCCGCCGGGGCCTCGGAAAGGCTGGAGCAGGCGGCGCTTGAGCACGTGGGCCTCGGCGGCGATGTCTTCCATGACCTCCATGACCCGGCGTTTGCGCCGCCCCAGGAAGTCGTGGCGGAACAGGGTCAGGCCGGCCCAGACCATGTCCTGCAGGGAGGCGTAGGCCCGGCGCACGGAAGAGCGCGGGTCGCGGTAGGCCCAGCGGCTCATCTGGCGGAAGCGCACCGCGCGTTTCCAGACGAGGCGGTCCTTGGCCCGGTTCCCCAGGTCCCAGCGCATGTAGACGCTCTCCTCCCGGCCGTCGGAGGCCTCGTCGGCCCGGCGGCGCAGGGCCAGGGCGCGCACGAACTTCATGCCCGCCACCTGGGAGACCACCTCGTTGGTGGCGTGGACCAGCTCGCGCCGCAGGCGGCGGAAGAATTCGGCGTGATCCGGCCGCGCGCCCAGGGGCGGCTCCTGGATCACCCGGTCCACGAAGCCGAGGGCGGCGTTGTCCCGGGCCGTGATCTTGAGCCGCGCGGCGCACTGGGCCACCAGCTCCGCGTCGGCGCGCTGGCCGGGCCGCAGGCCGCTCTCGATGGCCGCCGCGCCCTCGGGCGAGATGACCGAGTAGTAGCCGTGGGAGAGCATGAGCCTCTTGTCCGCCAGGGCGATGGCCTCGGCCCCGCCGGAGCCGCCCTCGGAGAACACGGCCACCACCGGCACGCGCAGCCCGGCCATTTCGTAGAGGTTGCGGGCGATCTGCTGGGCCGCGCCGGGGTAGTCCTCCAGGGGATAGGCCCCGGGCGTGAAGACCCAGGCGTGCACCGGGATGTTCTCGATCTCGGCCACCTTCATGGCCTGCAGGGCCTTGGCGTTGCCCCAGGGCTTGGCCGAGCCGCCGTTGCGGAACTCCTCGCCGTGGCCCTTCTCGTGGCCGATGACCATGACCGGCTGATCGAAGACCTTGCGGCCCACCCGGCGCAGGAAGGTCGCCCGGGCGATGAGCATGGCCGGGTCGATGCTGTGCTCGCCCTGGCCGCCGATCTCGGAATAGTTGTCGTAGACGTTTTCCAGCACGTCCTTGAGGCAGAAGCGCTGGGGGTGGCGCACGATGCGCACCCGGTCCATGGGGCTCAGCTCGGCGTCCAGGCGGCGTTCCAGGAGATCGAAGAGCTCCTCCAGCTGGGTCAGCCGGGCCCACTGCTCCTCGCGCGCCAGATTCGGCTCGGCCTCCAGGAACTCGGCCAGCTTGGAGCGGAGCATGCGGATGGTGTCGTTCTCGCGGTCCCCGAAGATGTCCCGCACGTAGGTCAGGCGGTCCCGCAGCGCCGCGACGCGTTTTTCCGTATCCATGTCAGAACCTGAGGATGTCCGCCGTCTTGCGGCGCAGGTACTCCAGATTGCCGCGCCAGGGCTCGCCGGAGGTGGTCAGGCCTTCGAGCGTGACCTCGGAAAGGAAACGCTCCCCGCGTTCCCGGGCCTCGGCCAGGTCCCGGCCCCAGACGATGCCCAGGGCCAGGTTCGGGTCGAAGTCCGTGGGCACCTCGTAGGCCCGGTCTCGGGGCAGATGCGTGTGCACGGCGAGCCAGGGATGCTCGGGCACGCCGAAACGCTCGATGCGCCCGGACTGGGGCGCGAAGCGGTTCTCGGGCTTCTCGGCCACGATGCGGTACTCGATGCCCACGCCCTCGAAGGAGATGTCCTCCTGGCCGTAGCCCAGGGACTCGCCCAGGGCCAGGCGGATCTGCTCCCCGACGAGGTCCGGCGCGGGCGCGCCCCGCAGCCGGGAAATGGCCGTGGACACGCCGTTCTCCACCTGGATGCGCGTGTTCACCTCCATGAGGAACGGCTCGCCCCTGGGAGTGACGATCCACTCCCAGGTGCCCACGGAATCGTAGGCCACCTCGCGGGCCATGGCCAGGGAGTGCGCGACCACGTCCTCCAGGACCCTGCCGGCGTCGAAGGCGTAAGGCACCTCTCCGGGCGCGAAGCCCGGGGCCGCCTCCACGCGCTTCTGGCGGCCCGGGCTCTGGATGGAACAGTTGCGGGTGCCGAAGTGCACGATGTTCGCGCCCTGCCGTTCGCCCAGGATCTGGACCTCGATGTGGTTGAAGTCCTGGATGCGCTGTTCGATGAGCACGCCCTCGTCCTGGAAGTGGCGCAGGGCGTAGTTCCGCACCCGACGGAAGGCGCGGCGGAACTGCGCCGGGTCGCCCACCTCCTCGATGCCCATGCCCCCGCCGCCCGCCGAGGCCTTGACCAGGATCTGGCCGTTGGCCACGCCCTGCTTGGCCTGGAAGGCGAACAGCCCGGCCGCGATCTCCTCGGCCTCCATCTCGTCGTAGACCGGCCGGTCCGAGCCGGGAATGGTGGGCACGTCGAGCCGGCGCGCCAGGCGCTTGGTGTTGATCTTGTCGCCCAGGTCGCGAATGAGCCACCAGGACGGCCCGATGAAGCACATGGACCGGCCGCGCAGGGACACGCGCCGGGCGAAGCGGAAGTCCTCGGCGAAAAAGCCGTAGCCGGGATGGATGGCCCCGCACTCCGAGGCGTCGGCCACGGCCAGTATCTCATTGGCGTCGTGATAGGAGCTGATGCGGTAGAGGGCCCGCCCGCCGCCCTCGGCCAGGGCCAGGGCCGCGTGGCCGGAGTCGCGGTCGGCGTCCGTGACCACGCAGACGAACTCGTGCCCCAACCGGCGGCAGGCCCGCAGGATGCGCACGGCGATCTCACCGCGGTTGGCGATGAGGATGCGGCACTTGGATTCAGCCACGGAAGGCTTCAGTCCTCACATTTCCTCTTTCTTGGCCTTGCGCAGCTCGATGAGGCGCTTCTGGACCTCGAGCACGAGCTTGTCCAGCTTCATTTCCTGGCGGCGGTCCAGATCCTGGAAGTTGCAGCCCACGATGCCGTTGTCCAGGACGCGCATGACCCGCCCCTTGATCTGGGAGAGGAAAAGCTTGCGGGCCAGGAGCAGGTCGAATTCGAAGGCCTGCCCCTCCTTGAAGACCCGGGCTTCCTCCAGAATGGCGAAGCCGCTGGCCGAGAGGTCCTTGACCTGATATTCCTTGCCGCTGTCCGCGACGCGGATCAGCAATCCCGGCACCCGGGTGCGGAACGCCTTGCGGAGCTGATCGTCGTCATTGGGCAAACGCACGTCGAAGTCCATCAATCCCCCCTGAAGTACCTATGCTCGGGACCGTCACTGCGCCCCGATCACGCGCTTTTCAAGCACGATCTCCACCCGGCGGTTGCGGGCCCGGTTTTCCTCGGTGTTGTTGGGATAGAGCGGATCGAGGTCCGCCAGGCCCGTGGCCGTGAGGCGCTTGGGCTCCACCCCCATCTGCATGAGCGCGCGCAGCACGTTCACCGCGCGCAGGGAGGAGACCTCCCAGTTGTCGGCGTAGCGCACCCCGGAAGGCTTCACGTCGTCGGTGTAGCCCTTGATGTTCACGGTCTGGTCCGGGTGGCGGAAGAGGAAATCCTTGAGTTCGGTGAGCGCCCGCAGCCCCTGGGGCGTGAGCTGGACCTGGCCCGGGGCGAAGAGCACGTCGCCGGACAGGCGCAGGGTGATGAGCCCGTTCTCGAAGTTGGCGCTGACGAGGCCCTCCACGCCCTTGGTGGTCTGGAGCGTCTTGACCTCGGCGAAGACCTTGCGCTGGGACTCGATGATCTGGCGGCGCATGAGGGCCTGGTCGATGAGCACCCCGGCCTCCTCGCGCGTCACCCGGCTCGTGGCGACCTTCTCCATCTTGCCCTTGAGGGCCTTGGTCACGGAGGAGAAGGTGTCGGATATCTTGGCCTTGTCCGGGGTGGACATGGAGAAGAGCAGGATGAAGAAGGTCAGGAGGAGCATGGTCACGTCCGCGAAGGTCGTGAGCCATTCCTTGCCTTCCTCCTCGGACTCGATGTCCGAGCCGGACAGAAGCGCCCGTTCGTCGTCGGTCATGGCTATTCACGCTCCTTGGGCGCCAGGAACGAGGAAAGCTTCTCGTAGACCAGCCTGGGGTTGTTGTTCTCCAGGATGGACTTGGCGCCCTCGAAGATGATCTCCAGATGCAGCTGCTCTTGCAGGGTGCGGGCCTTGAGCTTGATGGCGATGGGCAGGAAGAGGATCGTGGAGAGCAGCGAGCCGTAGAAGGTCGTGATGATCGCCACGGCCATGGCCGGGCCGATGGTCTTCGGATCGTCCAGGCGCATGAGCATCTGGATTAGGCCGATGAGGGTTCCGATCATGCCGAAGGCCGGGGCCAGGCTGCCCAGGCGGATGAACACGTCCTGGGCCACCTTGTGGCGACGCTTCATGGAGCCGATCTCGATGGCCAGGGTGGTGCGGATGAGGTCGGGGTCCGCGTTGTCCGCGATGAGCTGGCAGGACTTCTTGAGCACCATGTTCTCGGTCTGCACGTTCTCCAGGGCCAGCAAGCCCTCGCGGCGGCTGATCTCGGCCACCTTGACCATGATGTTGACCACGTCGCGGGCCTGGACGCGCTTGGTGGCGAAAATCTTGAAGCCCGCGTAGAAGGCCTGTATGACCTCCTCGAAGGGAAAGGCGATGCAGATGGAGGCCAGCGAGCCGCCGAGAACGATCATGGCGCTGGGGAGGTTGAAGAAGATCATCATGTCGCCACCCATGTAGATGGCGCCGATGACCAGGGAGAGACCGAAAAGGAGGCCGAGGAGGGTTGCGAAATCCATAACGGAGCCTACCCTTTATTGAAGGTGTTTCCTGGCCGCTTGTGAGCCGTATACGCACTTTCGCGGGCCCGGTCCAGCCTCGGCCGGACGCCGCCAACCCTCCCCCCGACAAGGAGTCCCGCGTGCGCATTCTGGACACTGTACTGCATGCTTCTCAATACCTACACGAAAAGATGGGAGAAATTCAAGCGGGCAGTATCGGCCTCCTGCTGGGCAGCGGTCTGGGTCATGTCCTGAAGGATTTCCGCGAGCAGGCCTCCCTGCCCTACTCGGAAATCCCCGATTTCCCGTGCTCCACGGTGCCCGGCCACTCGAGCCGCCTGCTCCGGGGCGAACTCGCCGGCCGCCCCCTGCTCGTGCTCTCGGGCCGCGTCCACCTCTACGAGGGCTACGACGCCGCCCAGGTCTGCCTGGGCGTGCGGCTGCTCCGGGAACTGGGGGTGCGCACCCTCATCCTGACCAACGCCGCCGGCGCCCTCAACCCCCTGTTCGAGACCGGCTCGCTCATGTGCCTCTCGGACCACATCAACCTCACGGGCCACAACCCGCTGCGCGGTCCGCACGATCCACGGTTCGGGGAACGTTTCCCGGACATGAGCGCGGCCTACGACCAGGAATTGCGCTCCCTGGCCCAGGCCCAGGCCCGGCGGCTGGGCCTGCGCCTGGAGCACGGCGTGTACCTCCAGGTGCTCGGGCCGAGCCTGGAGACCCCGGCGGAAACGCGCGCCTTCCGGGCCCTGGGCGCCGACGCCGTGGGCATGTCCACGGCCGTGGAGGCCATCGCCGCCCGCCAGATGGGCATGCGCGTCCTGGGCATCGCCTGCCTGACGAACAAGAACCTGCCGGACTGCATGGCGCCCACGAGCCACGCGCAGGTCCTGGCCCAGGCCCGCGCCGCTTCGGCCGAACTCGGGCGTCTGCTCGCCGGGATCATTAAAGAAATTCCAGCGGCGGCCGATGAGTCGGTGAGGCCGACGGCCGCGAGGAAACGGAGCACGGGGAGGAAGGGGAAATGAGACGATGGGCCGCATGGATTCTGGCGCTGGCCCTGGCCGCGCCGGTGGCCGGGTGCACCTGGCGGGAGACGAAGCAGGACTTCCGAAACACCAAGAACAGCTTGCTCGGCACCGACCCCACCACGCGCCGCCTCTATGAGGAGGACGACACCTCGATCATCGAGCTGAACTACAAGGCCGCCGACAAGCTGTTCTCCACCCTGCGCGGCGTCCTGCCCGCCGGATCCCCGGTCTCCGTGGAGCGCTTCGTCAACGACGCCGACCCCTCGGACAAGGCCCCCTTCGGCCGCGTGGCGGCCGGACAGGTGGCCGCCCGACTGGCCCAGTCCGGCATCCGCATCAGCACCAAGGCCTCGACTCCGGCAGCCCGCACCGCCGCACCGCAGAACGCCACGGAATCCGACAAGGATACGCCCAGGCCGAGCATCCTGTCCGGGAGCTACGTGCTGGCCGGGGACGTGATCCTCATGCACGCCAAGGTGGTGGCCCTGGACGACGACACCGAGCTGGCGGCCTACGACTGGACCCTGCCGGTGAACAAGAGCACCCGCGAACTTTTGCCGCAGCTCAAGCAGGGCGGCTTCACCCCCTCGGTGAAGAACTCCTTCTAGCCTCGCCGCGAGACGAAAAAACGGCCGCCGGACGCATGGTCCGGCGGCCGTTTTTTCGTCGTTTCAGGGCCCTACTCGGCCTCTTCGTCCTGGGAGGGCTTGGCCTTCCATTCGGCGGCGTCCTCGCCGAAGACCCGGCGTGCCTCCTTGAGTCCCAGGGAGAAGGCCTTGGCGTTCACTGCCCGGATCTTCTCCGGCAGGGATTCCTCCAGGCTCTTCTTCATGACCCGCTGCTGGGCGAAGGGCAGAAGGAAGGTCAGGGCGCCGAGGACCACGGTGTTCATGGCCTGGGCCACGCCGACCTTGTCCCGGGCCAACCGCGTGAAGGGCAGGCCGAGGAACATGTTGGTCGGCGGCTGCTTGACCAGCTCGGACTCCAGGACCAGCAGGCCCCCGGGCTTGAGATTGCGGTAGTAGGAATTGCAGGCGTCCTGCGAGAGGGCCACGAGCACGTCCAGGTCCTGGGCCTTGGGGTAGCTGATGGGCCTGGAGCTGACCACCAGGTCGCAGCGGCTGGAGCCGCCCCGGGCCTCGGGGCCGTAGCTCTGGGTCTGGGTCACGAAGTAGCCGTGGCCTAGGGCCAAGCCCGCGCCGAGCACGCGGCCCAGGGTGATGACGCCCTGGCCGCCCAGGCCGGACAGGCGGATTTCGAAACGATCCAAGACGGGAAGCGGCTTCATCGCGCGCCCTCCATGAGCTTCTCCTTGAGGGCCTGGTAGCGCTCCTCCAGGCCGGGAACGTCGCGCTCCACGAACACGCCCAGGGGCAGCTTGCCCGCGCGCTGGTCCTCGGACAGCTCGTTGTAGCGCTCCAGCGGCGTGGCGTTCTTCTTGATCCAGCGGTACATGTCCACGGGCGACTTGTACTTGTTCTTGCGGCCGAACTGGGTGTGGCAGGGCGAGACGATCTCCACCAGGTTGAATCCCGGCCGCTCGATGGCGCGGGTCACGATCCGGTCCAGGTTGTGGATGTGAAAGACCGTGCCCCGGGCCACGAAGTTGGCCCCGGCCGCCGCGCCCAGTTCCACCACGTCGAAGCTCTTCTCCATCTGGCCGAAGGGCGAGGTCATGGACCAGGCCCCCTCGGGCGTGGTCGGCGAGCACTGTCCGCCGGTCATGCCGTAGATGTTGTTGTTCAGGATGAGCGCGGTGATCCCGATGTTGCGCCGGGCGGCGTGGATGAGATGGTTGCCGCCGATGGACAGGGCGTCGCCGTCGCCCATGATGCAGATGACCTTGAGCTTGGGGTTGGCCATCTTGATGCCCGTGGCGAAGGTCAGGGCCCGGCCGTGGGTGGTGTGCACGGTGTTGAAGTCCACGTACACGGCCAGCCGCCCGGAGCAGCCGATGCCCGCCACCAGGACCACGTCGTCCTTGGGCAGGGCCAGGGAATGCACCGAACGGATGAGCGAGCCGAGCACGATGCCGTGCCCGCAGCCCGGGCAGAGCACGTGCGGGAACTTCTTGTTGTGCCGCAGGTACTGATGGATGATCTCGTTGCCGGTGAACTCGGACATGGCTCACACCTTCTTGATGGCCTTGAGGATCTCGTCGGGAGTGATGATCTGGCCGTCCACCCGGTTCACGGTGCGCACCTGCGCCCGGCCGTTGTTGACCCGCTTCACCTCGCGCGAAATCTGGCCCATGTTCATCTCGGGCACGATGACGGCCCGGCTGTGGCCGAGAATCTTCTCCAGCGCCCGGCGCGGGAAGGGGAAGAGGGTTCCGAGCTTGAGCAGCCCGGCCTTGAGCCCCTGTCCCCGCGCCTGGGTCACGGCCAGCTCGGCCGAGCGGGCCACGCTGCCGTAAGCCACCACGCAGACCTCGCAGTCCGCGCACTCGATCTCGCGCACGATCTGGACCTGGTAGAGGAACTGATCGATCTTGCGGTGCATGCGGTCCATGAGGGCCACGACCTCGTCCGGCCGGGAGGTGGGGAAGCCGTTGATGTCGTGGCTCAGACCCGTGACGTGGAAGCGGTAGCCCGAACCCAGGGGCGGCATGGGCGGCACCCCGCGCACGGTCTCCTCATACGGCTTGTACCACTCCGGCGGCATGGTCGGGGTGGTCCGGTTGACGATCTCGAACTCCTCGACCGGGGGCACGAAGATCTTCTCCCGGGTGTGGGCCGTGATCTCGTCCAGGAGCAGGATCACCGGGGTGCGGTACTTCTCGGCCATGTTGAAGGCCGTGACCGTCATCTCCAGGCACTCCTGCACGTCCGAGGCCGAGAGCACGATGATCGGATGGTCGCCGTGGGTGCCCCAGCGGGCCTGCTGCACGTCGCCCTGGGCCGGGCTGGTGGGCAGGCCGGTGGAGGGGCCCCCGCGCATGACGTTGACCAGGACCAGCGGGGCCTCCACCATGCAGGCGTAGCCGATGTGCTCCTGCATGAGCGAGAAGCCCGGGCCCGAGGTGGCGGTCATGGCCTTGCGCCCGGCCAGGGACGCGCCGATGACCGCGCCCAGGCCGCCGATCTCGTCCTCCATCTGGACGAACACGCCTTCGGGCCGCGACGGCAGCTTCTGGGCCATGGACTCCATGATTTCCGACGAGGGGGTGATGGGGTAGCCCGCGTAGAACGAGCACCCGGCGATGAGCGCGCCCTCGACCACGGCCTCGTTGCCCTGGGCGAACAGGGCCTTGCGCCCCTTCTTCTTGCCGTTTGCGGACATGGCGTTCTACTCCTTGTCCCGGCGGCGGGCGCCCGGCTTCTTGTCCGTGACCACCACGGCGAAATCCGGGCAGTGCAGTTCGCAGAATCCGCAGTGGATGCAGTCCTGCTCGCGCGCCACCCGAGCCTTGCCCTGACCGTCCATTTCGATGACCCCCGCCGGGCAGAAGGCCGCGCAGATGCCGCAGCCCTTGCACCAGTCCGGGTAGATGGTCACCTTGCTTGCGCCTTTCGTTTTTTTCGACATGGCTCCAACCACGGCTGAGCGTCGCGCCGATTCCCGGCGTGACGGAGAGGTTTGCGCGGGACTTTGCCCTGTTTTGGAAATCAAGGCAAGGGAAACGGCTGGGAAAGGGGGCTGTCCGGGCCGAATCAGGCCCGCGAAACGGCCTCGGCCAGGGCGTTGACCACGCTGGCGGCCAGGGCCGAGCCGCCCTTGCGGCCGCGCAGGGTCACATAGGGCACGCGGTCCTGGGCCAGCAGCAGGTCCTTGGATTCGGCCGCGTTGACGAAGCCCACGGGCATGCCCACCACCAGGGCCGGACGCGCCCGCCCGGCCTCCAGGTGCTCCAGCAGGCGCAGCAGCGCGGTGGGCGCGTTGCCGATGACCCAGATGGCCGGGGAAAGCCGCTCCACGGCAAGGTCCACCGCCGCGCGGGCCTTGGTCACGCCGCGCTCCCGGGCCAGGGCCGCGGTCTCGGCGTCGGCCATGAGGCAGCGCACGGTGCAGCCCAACGGCTCCATGCGCCGCATGGGAATGCCGCAACGGGCCATGTCCGTGTCCGTGACCAGGAGGCAGCCCGAGGCCAGGGCGGCCATGCCCGCCTCGCAGGCGCTGGGGTGGAAGCGCAGCAGGGAGAGGATGTCGAAATCCGCCGTGGTGTGGATCATGCGCCGGGCGACCTGCCATTCCACGCCCTGGAACGGACGCGGCTCGGGCACCTCGGAGTCGATGATCTCGAAGGAGCGCCGCTCGATGTCCCCGGGTGCGCGGATGTCCTCGACGCCCATCTCAGTCCTCCGTGACGATGGCCACCGAGGCCGAAGCGCCCAGGCGGTCGGCTCCGGCGGCCAGCAGGGCCAGGGCCTGGGCCCGCGTGCGGATGCCGCCGCTGGCCTTGACCCCAATGTGGCCCGGGACGTTCGCCCGCAGCAGGCGCACGTCGGCCTCCGTGGCCCCGCCGCCGGAAAAGCCCGTGCAGGTCTTGACGAAGGCCGCCCCGGCCCCGGCCGCGAGGCGGCAGGCCAGGACCTTTTCCGCATCGGTCAGGAGCGCCGTTTCCAGGATGACCTTCACCGGCGCGCCGCAGCTCCGCGCCACGGCCTCGATGTCGGCGGCCACGGCCGCCTCGTCGCGGTCCTTGAGGGCCCCGACGTTCAGGACCATGTCGATCTCCCGGGCCCCCTGCTCCACGGCGCGCGCGGCCTCGAAGGCCTTGACCGGCGTGGACTGGAACCCCAGGGGGAAACCGATGACGGTGATCGGCAGGACCGCGCTCCCGGCCAGCAGGCGCGCGGCCTGGGGAATCCGACAAGGTGCGACGCAGACGGAAAAGAAGCCGTGCTCCAGGGCCTCGGCGCAGAGCCGCTCCACCTCCGCCGCCGTGGCCTGGGGCTTCAGCAGCGTGTGGTCCAGGCGGCGGGCCAGCTCCGCGCGATCCGGGGCCACGCTAGCGCCCCCGGGCCTGGTAGCGGGCGAGCTGCTTCTCCAGGCGGCGGCTGATGGCCGTGAGCACCCAGCAGACGAGGAAATAAAGCACCGCGATGGCGATGAAGATCTCGAAGGGCGCGTTCATGGTCCGGTTGTTCACCTGGGTGGCCGTGTTGGTCAGCTCGTTGACCCCGATGATGGAGGCCAGCGAAGTGTCCTTGGTCAGGCTCACGAACTGGTTCACGAAGGACGGGATCATGTTGCGCAGGGCTTGGGGCAGGATGACCAGGCGCATGGCCTGGAAGTGGGAGAGCCCCGTGCCCCGGGCGGCCTCCATCTGGCCCTTGGGCAGGGCCGTGACCCCGGCGCGCACGATCTCGCCCACGTAGGCCCCGGTGAAGACGATGAAGGCGATGAGCGTGCTCTGGAACTCCGGCACGGCCGTGCCCAGGAGGATGGGCGCCAGGAAATAGAACCAGAAGATGAGCATCAGGAGCGGCGTGCCGCGCACGATCTCGATGTAGAGCACGGCGATGCTCTTGACCCAGAAGCGGCGGGAGAGGCGCATGAGGCCCGCGGCCAGGCCCAGCCAGAAGGCCCCCAGGATGCCCAGGGCCGCCAGGACCACGGCCAGGGCCAAGCCGCCGAGCTGGCCCTCGAAACTCATGGTCTGGGTGTTGAAGGTCAGCGACCCCCAGAGAAAGTAGTCGAAATTGCTCCAGACGACGTCCCAGCGCACCCCGAATCCCCCTAGTACTTGATCTGACGCAGGAAATGCTTGTTGTAGATGTTGATGGTCAGGGAGACCACCAGGGAGATGCAGAGATAGATCACCGTGGCCGCCGTGAACGCCTCGAAGCCCCGGAAGGTGTGCGACTCGATCTGCCGGGCCATGTAGGTCAGGTCCATGACGCCGATGGTCATCACCAGGGAGGAGTTCTTGATCAGGTTGAGGAACTGGGAGATGAGCGGCGGAATGACGATGCGGAACGCCTGCGGCAGGATCACGTAACGGTAGGCCTGGATGAACGACAGGCCCGTTGCCCGGGAGGCCTCCAACTGGTTCTTGGGGATGGCGAGGATGCCCGCGCGGATCTCCTCGGCGATGAAGGCCGCCGTGTAGACCGTAAGCGCGATGACGCCCGTGGCGAACTCGAAGTCCTGCTTGTAGAGCCACTTGTTCACGGCTTCGGGCAGGAGCACGTAGGAGCCGAAATACCAGAAGTAGATCTGCACCAGCAGCGGCGTGTTGCGGAAGAACTCGGTGAAGGCCAGGCTGAACCAGACGCAGGCCTTGACCCGGGTCATGCGCAGCACGGCCACCAGGGTGCCCAGGGCCAGGGCCAGGGCGATGGAGATGGCCGAGATCTTGAGCGTCAGCCAGAAGCCGTCCACCAGCCACTGGTGATACTCGCCGGTGAGGACGACGCTCCAGTCGAAATTGTACTTCAAGTCGCTGTTCCCGTTTCGCGCGGACGGGGCGCGCCGCGACGCGGCGCGCCCCTTTTCGTTTTCAACGGCCCGAAAGCCGGACTACGGCCAGAGCTCCATCTTCCAGTTCAGCGGCAGGGGGCACTTGCTCTTGGGGCCGAACCACTTGTCATAGACCTTGGCGTATTCGCCGGAACGCCACATCTCCATGAGCGTGGCGTTGGCGAAATCACGGAAGTCGGAATCGTTCTCGGGCAGGCCCAGGCCGTAGGGCTCGTCGGCGATGAAGTCGCCGGTGATCTCCCACATCTCGGGATTCTCGTCGCTGGCCTTCAGCCCGGCCAGGATGGGACCGTCGGTGGTCACGGCGTCGACCTTGCCCTGCTTCAGGGCCAGGAAGGCCATGGGGTAGGTGTCGAAGGAGATGACCTGGCACTTGGGCTGGGCCTTCTGGATGTTCTTCTCCGAGGTGGAGCCCTTGGCCGAGCCGACCTTCTTGCCGGCCAGATCGGCCACGGTCTTCACGCCGCCGCCCTTCTTCACCAGGAGCTTCTGCTCGGCCGGGAAGTAGGTGATGGAGAAGTCGATCTCGGCCTCGCGCTCGATCTTGTGGGTCATGGTGCCGGCCACGATGTCCACCGAGCCCTGGGTGAGCATGGGGATGCGGGTGGCCGAGGTCACGGGCTTGAGTTCCAGCTTCACGCCGAGCTTGTCGGCCAGGTACTTGCAGATGTCGATCTCGAAGCCGACGATCTGCTTGCTGTTCTCGTCCACGTAGCCGAAGGGCGGCTGGGAATCCTTGACGCCCGCCACGAGGACGCCTTTGCTCTTGATGTCCTCCAGCTTCCCGGCGAAGGCGGCGCCGGCCAGGAGCGAGAAGAGCGCGACAAAAACCAGGACAACGGACAGCTTCTTCATGGAATCCTCCTCTGGGTATGCGTCCCGCCCGCGCGGGGTTACAGAATCTCCTTCAGGAAGGCCCGGGCCCGCTCATGCTTGGGATTGGAAAAGAAGACGTCCGGCGGGGCCTGCTCCAGGACCACGCCGCCGTCCATGAAGATGACCCGGTCGGCCACCTCGCGGGCGAAGCCCATCTCATGGGTCACGCAGAGCATGGTCATGCCCTCGCGCGCCAAATCCTTCATGACCGTCAGCACCTCGTTGATCATCTCCGGGTCCAGGGCGCTGGTGGGCTCGTCGAAGAGCATGACCTTGGGCTTCATGGCCAGGGCCCGGGCGATGGCCACCCGCTGCTGCTGGCCGCCGGACAGTTCCGCCGGATACTTGTGGGCCTGGTCGTGGATGCCCACCCGTTCGAGCAGGGCCAGGGCCACGGTCTCGGCCTCGTCGCGGGCCATGCCCCGGACCTTGATCGGGGCCAGGGTCACGTTCTTGAGCACGGTCAGATGCGGATAGAGGTTGAACTGCTGGAAGACGATGCCGATCTCGGCCCGCAGGGCGTTCACGTCCACGCTCTTGTCGTGGATGTCCTTGCCCTCGAAGAGGATGGTGCCTTGCTGGTAGTCCTCCAGGCGGTTCACGCAGCGGATGAAGGTGCTCTTGCCCGAGCCGCTGGGGCCGCAGATGACGAGCACCTCGCCCTTGTCCACGCTCTCGGTGACGCCGCGCAGGACGTGGAAATCGCCATACCACTTCTGAAGCTTCTGGATCTCGATCATGGACATGGGCAGGGAACTCCGAAACCGCCGGAATGGGCGGGGATTCTCGCCGAATTGCCTGGGGATTCGACTTGTTGGGCTCGAAAAAGACAAGCAAAACGGGAAGGAAAACATATACATGTGGAAATACGTCTTGTCAAGGCGCAACGCGGCCGGACTCCCCCTCTCTCCTGTTGACAGCTTCCCGCCCTTCGCGCAGAAGACCGATCAAGAGGAACCCCATGATACCACCGATCAACACCTCGCTCCTGGAGCTCTTCCGCATCGGCCCAGGCCCCTCCAGCTCCCACACCATCGGGCCCATGCGCGCGGCCCGGGACTTCCTGCACGCGGTCCGGGCCCTGCCCGAGGCGACGAAGTCCCGCGCGGCCCGGCTGGAGGTGCGGCTCTATGGCTCCCTGGCCGCCACCGGCCCGGGCCACGGCACGAACCGGGCCGTGCTGGCCGGGCTCCTGGACCAGGCGCCGGAGACCTGCACGCCGGAGTTTCTCCAAGGGGTGAACCTCGCCCCGGACGCCCCCCACGAGCTGGACCTGGGCGGCCGGGGGTTCGTCATGCATTCCTCGGACGTGGTCCTGGACTTCGCGGAACAGGGCTTCAGCCACGGCAACACGCTCGTCCCGCGCCTGCTGGACGAACAGGGACGACCGCTTCTGGAACGCCGCTACGCCTCCGTCGGCGGCGGCTTCATCCAGTGGGAAGGCCAACCCGAGGAACGGCGCGGCGAACCGGTCTTCCCCTTCTTCGACATGCGTTCCCTGAAGCTGGCCTTGAATGAATCCAGCCTGCCCCTGCACGAACTCATGCTCATGAACGAGGCCGCCCTCACCGGGCGCGGCCAGGGCGAAATCCTGGCCGACCTGGACCGGATCATGGATGTCATGGACGCCGCCGTGCAACGGGGACTCTCCGCCCGGGGCAAGCTTCCCGGCCTGGGACTCGCGCGCAAGGCCCACATCCTCCTCGCCCGGGCCTCGGCCGCCGACAGCGGGGCCGGGCGTTTCCTCCTGCACCTGGACGCCTACGCCTTCGCGGCCGCCGAGGAGAACGCCGCCGGGGGCATCGTGGCCACCGCTCCGACCTCCGGCTCCTCCGGGGTCATCCCGGCGGTGCTGGCGCTGCTGCGCCGCCACCAGCTCCGCGACCGCGACACCCTGCGCCGGGGCATCATCGCCGCCGGGACCATCGGCCTGCTCGTGCGCCACAACGCGAGCATCGCCGGGGCCGAGGTGGGCTGCCAGGGCGAGATCGGCGCGGCCTCCTGCATGGCCGCCGCGCTCCTGGCCTACGCCTCGGACCTGCCCATCTGGGCCGTGGAGACGGCCGCCGAAATCGCCCTGGAGCACCATCTCGGCCTGACCTGCGACCCCGTGGGCGGCTTCGTGCAGATCCCCTGCATCGAGCGCAACGCCATGGGCGCGGTCAAGGCCTACAACGCCTTCCTCATCGCCAGCGTGGAGGACCAGGGCCTGAACGTCATGGGCCTGGACGGGGTCATCCGGGCCATGCTGGAAACCGGCCGGGACATGAGCGCCAAGTATAAGGAGACGGCCACCGGCGGCCTGGCCCTTTCCCGCCCGGCCTGTTGAATTTCTTGGCGAAAGGGTTTCTTTCTGCTAGGAAAGGGAAAAACCAAGAACCATCCCCGGGAGCGGACATGACGCGCGCCACCCTGCACCGCCTCGCGATCCTGACCCTGGTCCTCACCGTGTTCACGCTCCAGGCCTGCCGGGGCGAACACGCCGCCCCGCAGCATCCCGCGCCGGTGCGCACGGCCCTGGCCGAGCCCCGCGACACCCCCATGATCCTCTGGTCCGTGGGCTCGGTGCGCGGCTCCAACTCGGTCTCCGTCAAATCCCGCCAGGACGGCCGAATCATCAAGATCCACTTCCTGGACGGCGACGAGGTGCACGCCGGGGACCTGCTCTTCACCATCGACCCGGTCTCCCAGGCCCTGGCCCAGGCCCAGGCCAAGGCAGGGCTGGCCAGCGACCGGGCCTCGGCCGAGATGGCCGTGAAGGAACTGGACCGCTACAAGACGCTCTACGCCCAGGGCGCGGTGAGCAAGGACGAGTTCGACCAGAGACGCACCGCCGCCGAGACGGCCCTGGCCCAGGTCCGCTCCTCCCAAGCCGCCGTGGGCATCTCGGCCCAGACCCTGAGCTACACCTTCATCCGCTCGCCCATCGACGGCCGCATCGGCATCGCCAAGCTGGACGAGGGCAACCTGGCCCTGGCCAACCAGGACGTGTTGGCCGTGATCAACACCATCGCGCCCATCGACCTCGATTTCTCCCTGCCCGAACGCTACCTGGAAGACGTGCGCCTGGCCTTCCGCACCGGCCCGGTGCAGGTCATCGCCGCCACCCGGGGCGGCAAGCCGGTCCAGGTCAAGGGCTCGCTGCGGGCCATCGACAACAGCATCAATCCGGCCACGGGCATGTTCAACATGCGGGCCCGCTTCGAGAACACCGACGAAATCCTCTGGCCCGGACAGTTCGTAAGCGCCGGAGTGGTCCTTTCGACCATCAAGGGCGCGGTGCTCGTGCCGGCCCAGGCCGTGCAGCGCGGGCCGGACGGCGACTTCGTCTACCGCGTGAGCGAGGGCAAGGCCGAGCCCGTGGCGGTCAAGGTCGGCATCCCGGTGGACGACCATGTGGTCCTGGACTCGGGCCTCAAGGTCGGGGACGAGGTGGTGGTGGAGGGCCAGATCCGGCTCTACCCCGGCGCGCCGGTGGTCCAGCCGACGCCCGGCAAGCCCGCGGGGGCGTCCTCGTGAGCCTCTCCAGCCCGTTCATCGAACGGCCGGTCATGACCTCCCTGGTCATGGCCGCCCTGCTCCTCTTCGGCCTGGGCGCGTATTTCGTCCTGCCCACCAGCGACCTGCCCGCCGTGGACTTCCCGACCATCCAGGTCTCGGCCAGCTATTCCGGGGCCTCGCCCGAGACCATGGCCTCCAGCGTGGCCGCGCCCCTGGAACGGGAGTTCGCCAGCATCGCCGGGCTCTCCTCCATGAGTTCGTCCAACAGCCTGGGCTCCAGCACCATCACGCTCCAGTTCGACCTGGACCGCAACATCGACGGCGCGGCCATGGACGTGCAGGCGGCCATCACCCGGGCCAACACCAACCTGCCCGACGACCTCACCGACCCGCCCACCTTCCAGAAGGTGAACCCGGCGGACGCGCCCATCCTGTACATCGCGCTGAGTTCGCCCACGCTGCCCATCTGGACCATCAACGACTACGCCAAGACCTACCTGGCCGAGACCATCTCCATGATCCCGGGCGTGGCCCAGGTGCTCATCTACGGCGAAAAGAAGTACGCCCCGCGCATCCGCCTGGACCCCATGGCCCTGGCCTCGCGCGGAATCAGCCTGGACGAGGTGAGCCAGGCCGTGAACGACCAGAACGTGAACCTGCCCCTGGGCAGCCTGCAGAGCCCCACCCGCACGGTGACCCTGATGGCCAAGGGCCAGCTCGTGAACGCCGAGGAATACCGCAAGGTGGTGGTGACGTACCGCGACGGCCAGCCCGTGTACCTGGGCGATCTGGCCCAGGTGGACGACGGCGTGGAGCACGAATATTTCGGCGCCTTCCACAACAACAGGCCGGACATCCTCCTGGCCGTGAAGCGCCAGCCCGGGTCCAACACCATCGCCGTGGTGGACGCCATCCGGAGCAAGCTGCCCAACATCCAGAAGCAGATTCCGGCCTCGCTGTCCGTGAACGTCATCTACGACCGCAGCGAGTTCATCCGGGACTCGGTGGCGGACGTGAAGTTCACCCTGGCCCTGGCCGTGGGCCTAGTCATCCTGGTGGTCTTCGTCTTCCTGCGCAGCTTCGCCGGAACCTTCATCGCCGGGGTGGCCATCCCCTTCTCCATCATCGCCACCTTCTCGGCCATGTATCTCCTGGGCTTCACCCTGGACAACCTCTCGCTCATGGCGCTGACGCTCTCGGTGGGCTTCGTGGTGGACGACGCCATCGTCATGCTGGAGAACGTCTTCCGACACGTGGAGCAGGGCAAGTCCCCGCTGCGCGCGGCCTTCGACGGGGCGGCGGAGATCGGCTTCACCATCCTCTCCATGACCCTGTCCCTGGCCGTGGTCTTCGTGCCCATCCTGTTCATGCCCGGCATCCTGGGCCGCATTCTGCGCGAATTCGCCGTGACCATCACCGTGGCCATCCTCATCTCCGGCGTGGTGGCCGTGACCCTCTCACCCATGCTCTGCTCCAAGGTGCTGCGCAAGGACACCAAGATCGCCGAAAGCGGCCGCTTCTTCTCCTGGATCCTCGCCGGCTACCGCAAGAGCCTGCGCCTGGCCCTGGACCATCGCGGCAAGACCCTCATCCTGGCCGTGCTCATGCTGGCGCTCACGGGCCTGCTCTTCGCCTGGGCGCCCAAGGGCTTCCTGCCGCCCAACGACGTAGACCTGCTCATCGGCTACACCCAGGCCCGCCAGGGCATCTCCTACAACGCCATGGCCCAGCTCCAGCGCAGCCTCTCGCCCCGGCTGCACGCGGACCCGGACGTGGAGAGCGAGAGCCAGATCATCAGCTATCCCTTGGAGAATCAGGGGCTCACGGTCGTGATCCTCAAACCCCAGACCGAGCGCAAGGCCACCGCCGACGAGGTCCTGGCCCGGCTGCGGCCCAAGCTCAATTCCGAGCCCGGCCTGGTGACCTACCTGGTGAACCCGCCGCTCATCCCCATCGGCGGCAAGTCCGCGCGCGGCGACTACATGCTCACCCTCCAGTGCCCGGACACGACCCTGCTCTATAACTCGGCCCAGAAGCTGGAGAAGGTCCTCATGGCCGAGCCGTCGCTCACGGGCGTGAACTCGGACCTGCTCCTGGCCGATCCGCAGATGCACCTGGACATCGACCGGGAAAAGGCCGCGCGCCTCGGCATCCCGGTGCGCTCCATCGAGGACGCCCTGTACTCCTCCTATGCCGAACGCGGCATCTCCAACATCTACGGAGACCAGGACGTCTACAAGGTGGTCATGGAGCTCAAGCCCGAGTTCCAGCGCAACGAAAAGGCCCTGACCATGCTCTACCTGCGTTCCGCCGCCGGAGACCTCGTGCGCCTGGACGCCCTGGCCCAACTCCGGCCCGAACTGGGCCCGGCCACGGTGAACCACACCGGCCAGCTCACCTCGGTGACGTATTCCTTCAGCGCCGCGCCGGGAGTGTCCCTGGGCCAGGTGAGCGAGACCGTGGAGCGCCTGGCCGACGCCAACCTGCCCGCCGAGGTGAGCCGGTTCATGGAGGGCACGGCCAGCGCCTTCAAGGAATCCCTGGGCGGCATGACCCTGCTCCTGGGCATCACCGTGTTCCTCATCTACGTGCTCCTGGGCTGCCTCTACGAGAGCTACGCCCACCCCCTGACCATCCTCTCCGGCCTGCCCTCGGCGGCCATGGGCGGACTGCTCACCCTGCTCATCTTCGGCCAGGAACTGGACCTCTACGGCTACGTGGGCATCATCATGCTCATCGGCATCGTGAAGAAGAACTCCATCATGGTCGTGGACTTCGCCATCCAGGCCGAGAAGACCGGCAAGAGCCCGGAGGAGGCCGCCTTCGAAGGCTCCCTGGTGCGCTTCCGGCCGATCATGATGACCACCATCGCGGCGATCATGGGCGCGATGCCCATCGCCCTGGGCTTCGGCGCGGGCGCGGAGGCCCGGCGGCCCATGGGCCTCGTGGTGGTGGGCGGCCTGATCCTCTCCCAGGTGGTCACCCTGTACCTGACCCCGGTGGTCTATACCTACATGGACCGGCTCCAGCGCGGAAAGCACGCGCCGGAGGCCGCTCCCGAGGCCTGACCGTCCGGCCTTGAACCCCCGGCCGATCCGTGGCATAGGGGGCGGCGCGGGAAACGGGGCCCGGCCAGGCGCGACCGCGCCCGGAACATCTCCCCGCAAGGAAGCGACACATCGTGGACATCCTGCTCCAATACGTGGATTTCATCCTGCACGTGGACCGTCATCTCGGCGGCCTGTTCGAGCACTACGGCGCCTGGATCTACCTCATCCTCGCGGCCATCGTCTTCTGCGAGACGGGCCTCGTGGTCACGCCCTTCCTGCCCGGCGACTCCCTGCTCTTCGCCGTGGGGGCCCTGGGAGGGGCCGGGCTCATCGACCCCTGGCTGGCCTTCGTCCTGCTCATGGTCGCGGCCATCTGCGGGGACAACGTGAACTACTGGCTGGGGCGCAAGGTCGGCCCGGCCGTCTTCGTGCGCGAGACATCGCGGCTGCTGAACAAGAAGCACCTCTTCCACGCCCAGGCGTTCTACGAACACCACGGCGGCAAGACCATCATCATCGCCCGCTTCGTGCCGATCGTCCGCACCTTCGCGCCCTTCGTGGCCGGGATCGGACGCATGCGCTACCGCCGCTTCCTGGCCTACAGCCTGGGCGGCGGCATGCTCTGGACCGGCTCGTTCATCGCGCTCGGCGCCTTCTTCGGCAACCTCCCGGTGGTGCGCGAGAACTTCGGCCTGGCTGTCATCGCCATCATCATCATCTCGGTCCTGCCCGCGATATTCGAATTCCTGCGGGCCCGCGGCCGCGCGAAAAAGGCATGAACGACGCAACCACCGCCTCCGCCTCCAAGACGAACGCCACCTTCGGAACCATCGCCGTCTGGGTGATCTCGACCTATGCCGGGGCCCAGCTCATCTCCAACGTGGCCAGCCTGAAGATCGGCCTGGTGGCCGGCTACGCCGTGGACATGGGCACCTTCCTCTATCCCATCACCTTCACCCTGCGCGACTTGGTGCACAAGGTTCTGGGCCGTTCCGGGGCCCGGGCCGTGATCCTGGCGGCCGGAGCCCTGAACCTGTTCATGGCCCTCTACCTCATGTGGATCACCGCCGTGCCCGGCGACCCGCAGTGGGGCCTCAACGAACAGTTCAGCGCCGTGCTCACCCCGGTCTGGCGGCTGGTGGCGGCCTCCATCCTGGCCCAGGTGGTCAGCGAGCTCACCGACACCGAGGTCTACCACTGGTTCGTGGTCCGCGTGACCCGGCGGTTCCACTGGCTGCGCGTGCTCCTGAGCAACTCCGTGAGCATCCCGGTGGACAACGTGATCTTCGCCGTGGGGGCCTTCGGCTTCACCCTGCCCTGGTCCGTGGTGGGCGAAATCTTCCTCTTCAACCTGGTGATCAAGTACGGCGTGACCTTGGTGAGCCTGCCCTTCATCTACTTCGTGCGGGAGCGCCGCAACGGCGAGGGCCCGGCGGACTGATCCCGGCCCAACGGGACGCGGTTTCCAAGGATTGAGAGGGCAGCGGCGCTGCCCCGCTCCTCCCCGGTTCCACGGAGGCGACGGAATTCGCACCCGCGCACATGCCCTTCGCCCACATCCGCGTCCTGACGCCGCATGGGCGACCCCCCGGCGCGGCACGCCGTCCATCTCCGTGCCGGCCCGGCGACGATTCCAGCCATTTGCCCGGTCGCGGGTTGCAACGTTCCGGCCCGCCCCTGCCGCACGTTTCTCGCCGCTCCAGTCGGACGGTCATGGCGCTTCCCCCAGCAGTCCGGAGAATGCGACCAGCGGGCCCGGCCACCCGGCCCGTTCGCGAAATCGAAACCCGCGCGCAGCCCTCCCAGACCAGCTCCCCATAAAAAAAGCCCGGCCGAAGCCGGGCTTTTTCATATCAGGGGCGTTTGCCGTCGCAACTACTTGGCGTTGAGCGCCTTCTCCTGCGGGAAGACCGGCAGGTAGCGGTACGACAGGCTCATGACCAGGAAGCCGTAGGCGATGATCATGACGCTGGGAGCCCACTCCGCCCAGTTCGGCACGTACACGTACCACTTGTCGAAGGGCATCACCGGCAGGGCGATGGTCTGCACGGTGAACACGTAGCGGTTGATGACGATGCCGAGGCAGTCCAGGATGCCCGCGAGGTACAGCAGCGCCGGGCGGTTCCTGATGGCCGGGGTGATGAGCATGATGGCCGGGATCACGCCGCAGATGAACAGCTCGGTCCAGAGCATCCATTTGCCGTACACGGTGCCCCAGAACATCTGGTCGAAGGTCAGGCCCATGCGGGGCAGGACGTCCACGGCCCAGGCCCAGGTGTCCAGGAGCTTGAAGAACATGTACACCGTGAGCATGGTGCCCGCGATCTTGCCCATGAGGGCCTTGACCTTGAAGTCCACCAGCTTGCGGCCGGTGAGCTTCTCCATGAACGTGCAGACCAGCACGGTGAACACCGGGCCGGAGCCGACGGCGGAGAGCACGAACAGGAAGAAGGTCCAGGGCCAGATGAAGAAGCCCTCGCGGAAGGCGTACGGACGGCCGAAGAGCACGCCGTACATGCCGCCCAGGGAGCCCTGGTGGAAGGTGGACAGGAAGGTGCCGATGCCCGCGAACAGGGCCATGTGCACATGCATCTGGTGGGCCAGATGGTGCAGGAAGGGAATCTTGTTCAGCTGCTTCTGCTCAAGGATGAGCGGCAGGTACTCGATCACGAGCACCAGGCAGTAACAGGTGATGCAGAAGATCACTTCCGTGAGCATGGAGTGGACGTTCGGGTGCCAATAGCCGAACCAGGCCCGGATCGGCTGGCCGATGTCGAGCGTCAGGACGAGCATGGCGCCCGAGTAGCAGATGAAGCCGACGATGACCGTCAGGTTGATGATGTTCTTCAACTGGTCGATCTTCAGGATGTACTTCAGGAAGCCGGTGAAGAACGCACCCGCGCCCAGGGCGATGACCGCCAGGTCGAAGGTGATCCACAGGCCGAATCCGAAGTAGTTGTCCAGGCCGGTGACGCCGATGCCCTTCCAGAAGATGATTCCGGCCGCGTAGGCGCCCCAGGCCAGGCCCAGGCTGATGAAGGCCAGCCAGGCCAGGAACTTTCCGAGCGAGCAGCGCTCGATTCCCTCGGGAAAGAGTTTGCTGTCCATTTACGCCCCCTATGCTTTCTTTTCGTTGGGCAGATAGTTGTCGCCCAGGCGATGCACCCATTCGCGCTTGCTGTAGTAGTAGACCTGCGGTCCCAGGCCCAGCTTCTCCAGCAGGCGGAAAGCGTACTTGCTGTGCGCCAGCGCATGCACCTTGTGCTCGGGGTTGTTCAGGTCCCCGAAGACGATGGCCCCGGTGGGGCAGACCTCGGCGCAAGCCGTGACGTAGGCGCCGTCGGGCAGATTGTTCGGATCGCCGCCATCCTGCCGGGCCTTGTCCTTGGCCTGCTGGAAGCGCGTGTGGCAGAAGTTGCACTTCTCCACCACGCCGCGCGGACGGACGGACGTGCTGGGCGACAGCCCCTTGTCCATGCCGGTGGGCCAGGTCGGGTCGAACCAGTTGAAGTAGCGGGCGTGGTAGGGGCAGGCGGCCATGCAGTACCGGCAGCCGATGCAGCGCGGGTACACCTGGCTCACGATGCCGCCTTCCTCGTTCTTGTCCGTGGCCACGACCGGGCAGACCGGCACGCAGGCCGGGCTGGCGCACTGCATGCAGGGGCGGGGCATGTAGGCCGCCTCGTATTCCGGGAAGGCCTTCTTGTTGTTGATCTCGTACACGAGCATCCAGGTCAGCGTGCGCAGCTTGTTGGAGGCGTCGTGCGTCACGCCGGCCCAGGCGTCCATCTCCGGCGTGGCCGGAGCGATGTTGTTCTCAACCTGGCAGGCCACCATGCAGGCACCGCAGCCGGTGCACTTGTCCACATCGATGACCATGCCCCATCTGACTTTGAATTCCTTAGTCGCGTGTCCGCTCATGACGGCTCCCCTCTACATTTTCGCAACGCTTACGGCGGAGCCGGCCCACACGGAGAAACCCGTGCCCGGTTCAGCGCTCACGGCGAGGATTTTGCTGACGTTATCGCCCTTGCCCTTGGTGTAGGGATCCCAAGCCGTGCGGCCCAGGCCCAGGGGGGCGGCCACCACGCCGGGCATGACGCCCTCGTACAGGGACACGCGCGCCGAGATGTCGGCGCCGCCGGCGGCGAGCTTCACCTTGGAGCCTTCGGAGACGCCCAGCGACTTGGCCGTGGCCGAGCACATCTGGACGAAGACATCCTTGCCGTAGAGTTCGGTGTCGCGGATGGTGGGCAGGTTGTGGGGCGGCGTGGCCAGCTTGCCCGTGCCGATGTTCAGGTGGGCCTGGGCGACGAGCACCAGTCCCTCGCCCTTGATCCCGGCCAAGGCCTTGGACAGCGCTCCGGCGTCCAGGGAGGCCTGGGCCGAGCCCTTCTTGTCGGAGACGTAGGCCGCGCCGCCGGCCAGGGCGTCCCAATCGGCGCCGATGGCAGAAACCTTGGCCTTGAGCACGTCCTCGAAGGCGCCGAAGCCCAGGTCCACGCCGAGCTTGCCGGACAGGCCCAGGATGAAGTCGGGCGTGCCCTTGCAGTCCTTCTCGGGAGCGACCACGGCGGTGGCCAGCGCATAGGTGGCCTTGCCCAACCCGTAGGGATTCTGGGCGTCGTCCAGGCGCTCGAAGGGATGCGGGGCGGGCAGGACGAGGTCGGCCAGGGCCGCGGTCTCATCCATGAAGGTGCTGAAGGCGACCAGCGTCCCGGCCTTGCGCAGGGCCTTGGCCATGTTCGCGGCCTGAGGCAGGGCGTATGCGGGGTTGGCCTCGTAGACGAAGAGCACTTCCGGGGCCGGGGCCTTGCCCGCGTCCACGGCGTTCAGCCAGCCGACGAGGTCCTTGGCCAGCAGGCCCGCGCGGTCCGGGGCCGAAGCCACGGCCTTGGGGAACTCCGGCAGGACGGTCAGGGAGCCGAGCATGGCGTTCAGGGCCACGCCCGCGGCGTTCAGGGCCACGCCCGCGCCCTGGCCGGGCTCGGTGCCGACCACGACCACGGGGTTCTTGGCCGTGAACAGGGCCTTGGCCACGTCCTTGAGCGCCTCGGCGTTCACGCCGGCCAGCTTCTCCACGGCCTCGGGGCCGAACTTGGCGGCCAGGTCGGCGAACTCGGAGAAACCGCCCAGGGAGGCGGATTTGCCGGACTTGGCCAGCAGGTTGACCAGACCCATGGCGAAGGCGGCCGCGCCGTCGGGGCGCACGGCCACCCACTTGTCGGCCACGGCGGCGGTGCGGTTGCGCACCGGACCGGCGTAGACCAGGGTCAGGGCCTTGTCGCCCTCCATGGGGCGCTTGGCGGCGAAGGCCTTCTGGTTGCGCACCACGGGGCCGAAGGCGTCCATGATGTCGGCGCCGATGCAGAGGATCAGGTCGGCCTCTTCCAGGTCGTAGCCGATCTGGCCCGAGCCGCCCATGACGCCGTTCCAGGTCTTGGCCATGGCCGTCTGGTCGGCGGGCATATAGAAGTAGGACTTGGAGCCCAGTCCGGCCAGGAAGCCGGAGAGAACCTCGTTGGCCGTGCCGGAGAGGTCGCCGCTGATGGCCGCGACCTTGCCGTCCTGGCCCTTGAGGCCCTTCAGCTTCTCAGCCAGCAGGGCCTCGGCCTCGTCCCAGGAGATCGGCTTGAACTTGTCGCCGTCCTTCTTCATGGGACCGGCCACCCGCGAGGGGCTGCGCAGCATCTGGGAGCCGGTGGCGCACAGGGGGCAGACGCCGCCCTTGCTCAGCTCATTGGCGGAGTTGCCCTCGACGCCGTAAGCGATGCCCGCGACCTTCTTGACCTTCACGGCGCAACCGGCGGGGCACAGCTTGCTGTACGTGGCGTCGGCGGTGAGCGCGCCGTATTTCAGCCGCGGAATCCAGGACCAGTTCTGGCTCCAGATGGAGGCGTCGTCGGCCAGTTTCCACGGGATCGGCGTAAACAAGGTGCCCGCCGCGCCGCCCACGACGAATTTTATGAATGCTCTGCGATCCAAACCCATGTCAGCACCCCTCTCGTTACTTGTGGCAAACGTGGCAGGCGTTGCTCACGCCGTTTTCGGCGTGGCAGCGCTCGCACTGCCACATCTTCATGGTGTCCCTGCTGTAGCCGCTGAGCTTGTTCTCGTAGTACTTCGGGGCCTTGTCGGCCTTGGCCACGTCGAGGTGGCACTCCGTGCACTCGAAAGGCTCGTGGGCCTTGTGCGAGAACAGGACGTTGTCCGGCTGGTACTGATAGGTCCGCCAGGGAACTTCCTTGTTCTTCTGGACATACTCCTGCACGTACTTGGCCTCGTCCGGCGTCTGGCCGATCACATCCGAGTGGCAGCCGCTGCACTGCTCGTTGGTGGGCATGCCCTGATAGGAGCCGTCTTCCCGGAAGAAGTGACAGCTGTCACAGGTGAGGCCCTGGTCCTCGGTGTGGATCTTGTGGCTGAATTGGATAGGTTGATCGAGCTCACTGTACAACAAGCTCGGGAACACGACCCAGCCGGCGACCACGGAGAGAAGGAATCCCAGGACAAACGCCAGGAATCCTCCGCCACATTTGGTAGTTTTCTTCTCCTCCATAACCTCGCCCCATCACTCCTTGAGTTAAAGACACGTTCTCCAGAATGAATGCCGTTCTTTAATTTGAAGCTTCTTACCGTGTCAAGCGAATAGGAAAAATTTCACGAGTCCTCGAAGTCCGAGGACACCGTGAAGCGGAAACTATTTCGGCATGTTACCTGTCACTCTCGGGCAGCGCGTCCCGTCCGTACACGTCCTCGAACCGCACGATGTCATCCTCGCCCAAGTAGGGTCCGCTCTGAATTTCAATGATTTCAAGCGGAACCTTGCCGGGATTGCTCAGCCGGTGGGACGTGGTCTTGGGAATATCGATGGACTGATTTTCCACCAGAAGCGTCTCCTTGCCGCCCACCTCCACCACGGCCGTGCCCTCGACCACGACCCAGTGCTCGCTGCGGTGATGGTGCATCTGCAGAGAGAGACGGGCGCCGGGAAGAACCTCGATGCGCTTGATCTTGAAGCGCGGCCCCTCCTCCAGCACGCAATAGCTGCCCCAGGGGCGGCGCACGGTGGGATGGCTCTCCACCAGGGAGCTGCCCTCCTCCTTGAGCCTGCCGACCACCTCCTTGACGCGCTGGGCGTCGCGGAACGGCATGGCCAGGGTGGCGTCGCGGGTCTGCACGACCATGGCGTCGGTCAGGCCCACGGCCGCGAGCTTGCCGCCGGTGCTCACCAGCAGACACCCCCGGCAGTCCAGCTGGAGCACGTCGCCCTGGAGCACGTTGCCCGAGGCGTCCTTGTCCCCCAGGCGGTAGATGGCCTCCCAGCTGCCCAGGTCGTCCCATTCGAATCCGGCCTCGACCACGGCGATGTTCTGGATGCCCTCGACCACGCCGTAGTCCACGGACAGGCTCGGGAGGTTCCGATAGCCGGCGGTGAGCGGCGTCTCGGAGCGGCCCAGCCACCAGGCCCAGAGATCGGGCTGGAAGCGCGCCACGGCCTTGAGGAAATCCTTGACGCGGAAGAAGAACATGCCGCTGTTCCAGTAGTGCTCCCCGTCGCGCAGGAAGACCTCGGCCACGTGCAGCGGCGGCTTCTCCACAAAGGCCTTGACCATGAAGGCCCCGCGCCCCAGGGCCTCGCCCCGGGCGATGTAGCCGTATCCGGTCTCGGCCTTGAGCGGCTTGACGCCGAAGGTGACGAAACGCCCCTCGCGGGCCAGCTCCTGGGCCCGGGCCAGGGCCTCAACCCAGGCGTCGTGGCCGTGGACCACGTTGTCCGAGGGAAACACGGCCACGGTCACGCGGTCGGTCTCGGCCGCCACCCGGTCCAGGGCCAGCAGGATGGCGGGCAGGGTGTTGCGCGCCAGGGGCTCGGCCAAGACCTGGGGCTCCAGGCGGGGGTCCAGCTCGCGCACCTGGTTGCGCACCTCGAAGACGTGCTCCTCGTTGGTGACCACCCAGACGCGCTCCGGCGCGAACAGGCGCATGACCCGCTCCACGGTCTGCTGGAGCAGGGTCCGCCGGCCATCCAGGGCGATGAGCTGCTTGGGGAACAGGCTGCGGGACAGCGGCCAGAGCCGGGAGCCCGAACCGCCCGCCAGGATCACGGCGTGGCTTTCGGCGAACGCGGCTGCCGCATCGGGCCGCGGGGAGGCATCGGACACGACCATGGCTCACTCCTGCCCGAAGACGAAAGGCGTCTCGAAGTCCCGCAACCGGCCGTGCAGGAGGTCCTTGTCCGAGAGCACGGGCTCGGCCACGGGCCAGCGGCAGTCCAGGTCGGGATCGTTCCAGAGGATTCCCCCCTCCGTCTCCGGGGCATAGGGGGCGTCCACCTTGTAGCAGAAGTCGGTGCCCGGTTCGAGGGTCAGGTAGGCATGCGCGAAGCCCCGGGGCAGGAACAGCCGCAGGTGGTTCCTGGAGCTGAGTTCCTGGCGGAAGACCCGGCCGTAGGTGGGCGAGCCGCGCCGCAAATCCAGGGCCAGATCGAGAACCGCGCCGCGCGCGACCCAGACGAGCTTGGCCTGGGCCTTGGGCGGCCGCTGAAAATGAAAGCCGCGCAGCACCCCGGCCACGCCGGAGTGGCCGTGATTGTCCTGGACGAAATCCACGTCCAGACCGGCGGCGCGGAAAGCCTCGCGGCTCCAGGTTTCGAGAAAGAATCCCCGCGCGTCGCGGAAGACGCGGGGCTCAATGAGCAACAGCCCAGGGAACTCGGTGGGAACGACCCGCACTCTCTCCTCCTTGGAAACCGCGCCGGCGGGCGCTCCGGTTCAGATAGCCGAGAACACGGCCGGTTACAACCCCGAGCGCCCCTCCGGCGGCCTCTTTTCAGGCCCTTGCGGCGCACTTCCCTTTTCCGCCCCCCTCTGATACTCGATTGGCGGGCCGCAACCCCGGCCGAGGAAGCGCCATGAACTTTCTGGACGTGACCATCGTCGCCATCCTCATCCTGGCGGCCATCCGAGGGCTGGCCAAGGGATTCGTACGCGAGGCGATCTCCCTGGGCTCCCTGGGGATCGCCACCCTCGCGGCGTCGCGCTACCACGGCGTCCTGGCCCCGCATCTGGCCGTGTACATGAAAAACGGGGCCACCATCGCGGCCACCAGCTATCTCCTGACCTTCCTGGCCACGCTCGTGGGCTGCTGGTTCCTGGCGCTGTTCCTGCGCAACCTGCTCAAGGTCACCCTGCTCGGCTGGCTGGACCACACCGCCGGGGCCGTCCTGGGCTTCGCCGAAGGCTGCCTGATCAGCCTGGTGATGCTCCTGCTCCTGAACACCTTTCTGCCGGGCATGGACACCGTGCGCCGCTCCCTGCTGGCGCCCCGCGCCGACCCGGCCCTGCGCGCGCTGGCCGACATGGCCCCGAACACCTGGCGCAAGACCCTGGAGGACCGCGGCATCACCCTGCCCAAGCAGCCGCCGTCCCTGCGCGACATCCTGGAAAAGAACGGCATGCCCGTACAGGATGCGGCCGGCACGCCCTGACGCCTTTCCCTCACCCACAGCAAGGAGCGATTCGTGAGCGCGGAACAGTCCCTGGCCCGCCTGTTGAACGTCATCGACCGGCTTCTCGGCCCCGACGGCTGCCCCTGGGACAGGGAGCAGACCCCGGAAAGCCTGTGCGACTATGTAATCGAGGAATCCTATGAGCTCATCGAGGCCATCCGCGCGGACCAGCCGGACGACGCCCGCGAGGAGCTGGGGGACGTGCTCTTCCTGCTGGCCTTCATCGCCGTGCTCTTCGAACGGCGCGGCGACTTCAGCCTGGCGGACGTCATTGAGAACAACGCGGCCAAGATGATCCGCCGCCATCCCCACGTGTTCGCCGATGCCTCCTTCGAAAACCAGAAGGAGCTGCTCCAGAACTGGGAACGCATCAAGCGCGAGGAGAAGAACGGGGACGACGGCAAACCCGCGCGCGTCTTCGCCTCCCTGCCCAAGGGCCTGCCCCCGCTCCTGCGCGCCTACCGCATCCAGGCCAAGGCCGCCCGCCTGGGCTTCACCTGGGAAAAGGACGGACAGGTGGAGGAGCAGCTGCGCTCGGAATGGGAGGAGCTGCGCGAGGCCCAGGCCCTGGGGGACAAGGCCGCCATCGAGGAGGAGTTCGGCGACTACCTCTTCACCCTGGTGGAATACGGACGACGCATGGGCATCAAGGCCAACGCCGCCCTGGACGCGGCCAACCGCAAGTTCCTGAGGCGTTTCGAATGCATGGAGGACCTGGCCGAGGACGCGGGCCAGGACGTGCCGTCACTGGACCTCGCGGCCCTGAACGCGCTCTGGGACCGGGCCAAAGCCGGGGACGACCCGTCGGGCAAGGCCTCCTGAAAAAAGACGCCGGGCCCCCTAAAGTTCCGAGGGCGAAAGGCCGATAAGACGGATGTCTCGTATCAGGCCCAACCATCGGAGTCTTCATGGACACCACGGCAACACTCGTTTTCCAGCCCATCCCCCTGGCGGCCCCCCTGCCGTCGGCGGTGGACCGCCCGGATACCCGGCCGGTGGAAGCCGCCTCGGGCCCGGGAGCCCAGCTCTCCAAACGCGAGGCCTCGGACGGCGAGGACGGTTCCTCCCGCAACCAGGCCGAAGGCAAGGGGCTGCGGCTGGACCTCACGGTCTGAGATCCGCCCGCGCCGCCGGGACGCAAGTCCCGACGGCGCGGAGGAGTGGTCAGTCGATGGCGCGGAACGCCTTGGCGGCGGCCCCGCAGACCGGACACTTGGCCGGGGCCTCGTTCTCCGCGATGTAGCCGCAGACGGTGCAGATCAGATAACCCACATCTTCCTTGGCCTCCATGTTCTTCAGCGCCTTGGCGTACAGTTCGGCGTGCACCCGCTCCGCGTCCAGGGCGTAGCGGAAGCTGCGTTCGGCGGCCTTGTTGCCCTCCGCCACGGCGGCCTCGATCATGGGCGGATACATGGTCTCGAACTCGTAGGTCTCGCCTCCCACGGCCTCCTTCAGGTTCGCCGCGGTGTTCCCCACGGCGCCCAGGGCGCGAAGGTGGGCATGGGCGTGGACGGTCTCGGCCTCGGCCGCGGCCCGGAACAGCTTGGCCACCTGGGGATAGCCTTCCTTGTCGGCCTGCTGGGCGAAGGCGAGATATTTGCGGTTGGCCTGGGACTCACCGGCGAACGCCTGCTTCAGATTGGAATCGGTCTGTGACATGAATGCCTCCTTCATTTTGTTAGTAATGATTCCTATTACTATTTATATGAAAGGTCAACAAAAAAGTCCGACCGCTGACGCGGCCGGACCTGCGCAAAGCATTCGAACATGCTCTACTCGTCCTCTTCCTTGCGGGCGAAGTGGCGCTCCGGCGCGCCGCAACGGGGGCACTTCCAGTCCGGCCCGACCTGGGAGAAATCCGTGCCGGCCGCGAGCCCGCCCACCGGATCGCCCTTGGCCGGGTCATAGATGTAGCCGCACCTGAGGCAGACATAGCGATCCATGATGTGACCATCCTCCTTGCAAACGGACGCCGACGGAAGTCGAGCGCCATCGGCGGATGATCCTAGCCCCGCCCACGGGGAAGCGCAATGCGCCCGTCACCGCCCTGCTCCGTGGTCTCCGTGGGCAGCACGTCGCCCTCCGGCATCTCCCCATGGGCGAGCTGGTGCGCCCGGCGCGCACAGGATTCCCGAAACTCGCCCAGGCAATAGAGGTCCAGGATCTTGCGCCGGACCGTCCGCTGCTCATACCGATGCGCCCGAAAGAACAGGCATCTCTCCGCGAATTCGCACGGCTCCATCTGTTCCCCACGGATCGGCGCAAGACGGGCGCGGCGCGGCCGCCGCCCCAGGCCGATTCCTGAATGGAGTCTAGCATCGCCCCGGGCGAGGCACAGCAAGAACCGTTTTTTTATAAGAATGGCGAGGAAGCGAAGCGGACCGACGGGTGAGCGGGAAAACGGGCAGGCGTTATTTCGTGTCCTTCCAGTACGACCAGCTCTTTTTCGGATCCTTGGTCATGTTCCCGCAGAACTCCTCGTATTCGCCGACAAGCATGGACACGTCCTCGCAGGTATCCATCCTCGTCTTCATCTCGGCCTTGTAGGTGCTCATCTTCAGGGCCGCCAGGCGCACGTCGGAAAAGAAACTCGCCAGGGCGAGGTTGTAATCCGCGGCCGAACGGTAATTTTCCCGGACCATGGCTTCCGAGCCGAGCAGATCGCTCTTCTCCAGGCATTCCAGGACGATGTACTGGTAGGCCGCGCACTTGGCGTGCCCATCGGCCAACTCGGCGCGGGCGGCCTCGTCATCGAAGGCCCACGCCGCTCCCGCATTCAGGATCAACAGCGCGGCCAGCGCGAGAACCAACATCAGACGCGGACGCGAAAAAACGCGTTTCATCTCACCTCCGGAGGAACGTTCCCGCTCACCCGAGCACGCCGGTCCGCTGGAAAGACGGACGGCGTCAATGCCGCCCCACTCAGACGGCCTGATCCTTCCGCAGCCTCGTCTTCATTCGGAACAGGCGGGCGACCGCAACGAAAAACAACGGAATGAAGACCAGGTCGATGAAGGTGGCGGAAATCATGCCGCCGCACACGGCCGTGCCGATGGCGTTCATGGCGCCCGCGCCCGCGCCGCTCGCCACGGCCAGCGGCAGCACGCCGAAGAAGAAGGCCAGGGACGTCATCATGACCGGCCGGAACCGGGTCTTCACCGCGCCGAGCGTGGCGTCGATGAGGCTGTCCCCGTGGGACATGCGCTCCTTGATGAACTGGATGATCAGGATGGCGTTCTTCGTCGAAAGGCCGAGAGTGGTCAGGAAGCCGATCTGGAAGTACACGTCGTTGGCCATGCCCCGGAACGTCGTGGCCAGGATCGCGCCGAGCACGCCCAGCGGCAGCATGAGCAGGTTCACGAAGGGGATCGTCCAGCTCTCATACAGCGCGGCCACGCAGAGGAAGATCACGAAGATGGAGAAGGCGTAGAGGACCGGGCCCTGGGCCGTGGCCATGCGCTCCTGGTAGGAAAGGCCGTTCCAGTCGAAGCCGATGCCCTGCGGCAGCTTGGCCGCGAGTTCCTCCATCACGCTCATGGCCTCGCCGGTGCTGTGGCCCGGCGCGGGTTCGCCCCAGATGTTGATGGACGGGAAGGCGTTGAAGCGCTCCAGCTTGGGAGAGCCGAGCGACCAGCGGCTCGAGGCGAAGGAGGAAAACGGCACCATCTTGCCGGAGGTGTTGCGCACGTAGAGGCGCTCCAGGTCCTCCGGCAGCATGCGGAACGGCGCGTCGGCCTGGACGTAGACCTGCTTCACCCGGCCGCCCTGAACGAAGTTGTTCACGTAATACCCGCCGAAGGCCGCGGACAGGGTCTCGTGGATGGAGGCCACGGGCAGCCCCATGGCCCCGGCGCGGTCCCAGTCCACGTCGATGTAATACTGGGGCACGTCGTCCACGCCGTTGGGCCGCACCCGCGTCAGGCGCGGATCCTTCATGGTCATGCCGAGAAGCTGGTTGCGCGCCGCCATGAGTTTTTCGTGTCCGAGGCCGCCCACGTCCTGCAACTGGAAATCGAAGCCCGTGGCCATGCCGAGTTCGATCACCGGCGGCGGCGGGAAGGCGAAGACCATGCCGTCCTTGATCTGCGAAAAGGCCCGCATGGCCCGGCCGGCGACGGCCTTGACCTTCTGGTCGTCCCGGCCGCGCAGGTGCCAGTCCTTGAGCTTGACGAAGGCCAGGGCCATGTTCTGCCCCTGCCCGCCGAAGCTCGTGCCCACGACGCTCAGAACGCTCGCCACGGCCGTCTTCTCGTTTTCCATGAAATGCGTCTGCACCCTGTCCATGACCGCCTGGGACTGCTCCAGGGTGGAGCCCGCGGGCAGCATGGCCTGGATCATGAGAATCCCCTGATCCTCGTCCGGAATGTAGGAAGTGGCCATGCGGCTGAAGGAGAAGACGACGGCCGCGACGAGCAGGACATAGAGCAGCAGGAAGCGTCCCTTCCTGCCGAGTGAATAGTCGACGAGCCCCACGTACATGGAGCGGGCCTTGAAGAAGACCTTGTCGAACCAGCGGAAGAAGGGCCGCAGGAAGAAGATCGCGCTGTCCGAGGGCTCGTGCCCCTTGGGCACCGGCTTGAGGAACGTGGCGCAGAGCACCGGGGTCAGGATCAGGGCCACGAGCACGGAGAGAAGCATGGAGGCGATGACGGTGATGGAGAACTGGCGATAGAGCACGCCGGTGGAGCCCTGGAAGAAGGCCATGGGCCCGAAGACCGCCGAGAGCACCAGGCCGATGCCGATGAGCGCGCTGGTGATCTCCTCCATGGACTTGGCCGTGGCCTCCCGGGGCGGGAGCCCCTCCTCGGCCATGATGCGCTCCACGTTCTCCACCACGACGATGGCGTCGTCCACCAGCAGGCCGATGGCGAGCACCATGGCGAACATGGTCAGCATGTTGATGGAGAAGCCCGCGGCGTCGAGCACCGCGAAGGTGCCGAGCAGGACCACCGGCACCGCGATCGTCGGGATGATCGTGGCCCGGATGTTGCCCATGAACAGGTACATGATGAGAAAGACGAGCAGCACCGCCTCGAACAGGGTCTTGACCACCTCCTCGATGGCCACCTTGGTGAACGGCGTGGTGTCGTAGGGGTAGATGACCTTCATCCCCGGCGGGAAGTAGCGGCGCATCTCCTCCATCTTCTTCTTGACGGCGTTGGCGGTGTCCAGGGCGTTGGCGCCGGCCGCCTGGCGGATGGCCATGGCGGCCGAGGGCTTGCCGTTGTAGTTGGCCAGGACGTCGTAGCGCTCGGTGCCCAGCTCCGTGCGGCCGATGTCCTTGATGCGCACCACCGAGCCGTCGGCGTTGGAGCGGATGGGGATGTTGGCGAACTCCTCCGGCGTCTGCAGCAGGTGCTGGACGATGATGGAGGCGTTCAGCCGCTGGCCGGGCTGGGCGGGCGCGCCGCCCAACTGTCCGGCGGAGACCTCGACGTTGTAGGCCCGCAGGGCGAGGACCACGTCCTCCATGGTCAGGTTGAAGTTGGTCAGCTGGTTCGGGTTGACCCAGACGCGCATGGCGTACTGGCTGCCGAAGTTCTCCACCTCGCCCACGCCGGGCACGCGCGAGAGGACCTTTTCCAGCTTGGACTGGGCGTAATCGCGTAGGTCGTCGCCGTTCATGCTGCCGTCCTCGGAGATCAGGCCGACGACGATCAGGTAGTTCCGCGTGGATTTGCTGACCTTGACGCCGGACCGCTGCACCGAATCCGGCAGGCTGGCCATGGCGAGCTGGAGCTTGTTCTGCACCTTGGACCAGGCCACGTCCGGGTCGGTGCCCGCCGCGAAGGTCATCTCGATGCGCGCCGCGCCGGACGAGGAGCTCGTGCCGCTCAGATAGAGCAGGCCGTCCAGACCCGTCATCTTCTGCTCGATGATCTGGGTCACGGTGTTTTCCACCGTCTCGGCGGAAGCGCCCGCGTAGTAGGCGTCAATGGCGATGGAGGGCGGCGCGATGGGCGGATACTGGGCGATGGGCATCTTGTACAGGGACAAGAGGCCCAGCGTCATGATGATGATGGCGATCACCCAGGCGAAAACGGGTCTGTTCAGGAAGAATTTGGAGAGCATGCGCTGCGTCCCTCACCATGTCCGTGGGGCCGGCCGTGCTGGTCGGACTGGAGATTTCATCAATCGGAGCCCGGCGGCGGATCGTCCGCTCCCGCGGATCGACGCGTCACCCGCGTCCTGGGTACATTCCCGGGGTGCGGCCGTCAAGACGGCTCGGCCGTTTCCCCCGCTTGGCGGGCGCAAATACCTCCTCCTTATCCCCCGCGCGGGATGACGGAGAAGCAGGGCGGGGGGAACAAGGACGAACTGGCGGAGGGGGAGGGATTCTCCGCCATTCGATCAATACGCTGAAATGACTTGCTTTCGCTGGCGAGTGGTTAAGGAAATGTCTCACCTCAATGTCTCACCTAAGCTACCTCCAGGCGCTCCCAATGTCCAGACGGGAGGTGCCCCATGTTGCCCTATGGGGTGGCAAGACATCGAGAATCGCCCTGAATCGTCGCAAGGGAAGGCGTGTGGCCCTGGGTGGCCTGATGATCTCGAAAATCGATCCTGGGCTATGCAGACGCGTCACGGGGAGATTAGGCGGATAATATCTCCCGATAATCGCATCAGTATCTCATTGTGCCGCGAGAACTCTCACCAAAGAATAACGAAACCATATTCAGCATATTGATATTCCAACCAGAATGGGGCACACTCAACACAAAATGTAGGTATATGGAGACTGTATGCGCCGGGTGTGGTCTGTTGTGATTATTGGGGTTGTGTTGTTTGGAATAGTCCTGGGAATGAACCTCGACACCAAGGTCGGCAATCCCGGCCTCCAGCCCCCGAGTGATGCGTTCGACAAGTACGTGCAGGACTTCAACAAAAGCACGTACGACCCCAGCTACATTTCCCCGCGACACGCCCGGGAGATAGCCGACTTTGAATCGCACGAGCAGACGGTAAAGCAGACCCTCAAGGACAGCTTCACGGTGAACAACAACGCCGTCAAGCTGTACGAGTATGTCAATCGAAAGCTCACGTATGACTCCGACCCGAACTTCGTGCTCGCGGTGCACATCACGAAGCTCGGGGACGGGGTGCCTATCCAGTACTGGCACAAATTCAACGACTGCGAGTCGCTCGGTGAGGCCGAGGCCCTGCGCGGAACGATCCTGGAGCGTGTCGCCGCCGAGCGCCGCCTGAGCTTCATGGGCATCCACGCTATGGGGGCCGGACTCGTGGCTGTCCTCATGGACGTGACCACAATACTCGGCGCTCTGGTCCTAATTCTTTTGGTTCGAATAGCAAAGGCTGCGCTAGCCCGCTTAAGACGTGATCAAGGGGGGCGAGGTCACTTATCAGGCCGCAAACACCAAGAGAATGAGGAAGTATCCGCCAATAAAACATTATCAAATTTTGTATTGGATTTCAGACGTATTATGTCCATGAAGTTATCATGGTCGCAACGTACAACGCTTGAAAAATCTCACACAATTCTCATTATACTGTTTATCATTACCATATTACCGCTGCCATACGAATCATATATAACGATACGTGTTGTTGTCTTTATTTGTTTATTTTATTTCTTCCAAGCAATTCGCCCGATACGGCAGACAAATCGCTGGCCATATTTTATGATTATTCTTTTATTAATTTTATACAATCCAATTATTCCTATTCACTTCGGAAGTAAGTTGTTATGGACAGTAATAAACGTCACTACGATTTATTTCGCGTATAGGTTCAGATCAATATGCTCTGAAAATTAACATAACACTGCCTGGCTAGCGCGAGCTTGGGTTGCTCCCCTCGTACGGGCGGCACGATCCGGGCAAGCGTGATGCTCCCATCACGCCAAGCGCGTACTGCCTTGTCGTACCGCCGCCGTCTCAAAAAATGATATAAAATTCCGTCCGGGCGAATCGACCTTCCCGCCGTGAGTGGTCCCCCGGGGGGGATGGCTGGGTACGGTAAGGCCAACATAGCGCTGCTATTTCAACCAGAATCGGGCCTTGGCTGCATCCTGGCCTGTTCCGGCAGGCCCGTGCCCGGGTGGCGCTGGTTTGGGCTGCCTTGGGTTGGGCGCAGCCTGCCGGGTATCTGTTATCTATCCTAACCGGGCTCTTGCCTACTCTGGCGGGAAGCATGGGCGGGCATCTTCCGCCGGAGCCGTGCCGACCGGGGCGGGGCCTGTGCTGCCATTTCCTGTCACGGAGCGACACGGACAAGGCCGGGTCTGTCCGATGCAGTAGCGGGCCTGTTCCGGGCTCCTGGCGGGGCGCTGGGTGTGGGCATGGGTGGACGTGGCGGGGCTGGTATCTGTTGCCTTGCCGAGGCGGGGCAGGACTGGCCGGGCACGACCAGGGAACTTAGAGCCGCAACGGTTCCCTGGGTGTCACGTAACTTAGGAATACCGTAGCCTTGTATCGGTTACAAAAAACCCGGCCCTGCCGAGGCAGGCAGGCCCGGCCCAACCCAGCCAGTACAGGCAGGACAGTACAACAGCACACGGGGACCAGGACCACAGGAACACGAACTAGGAACAGAACCAGGGCTAGCCCAGACCAACCAGGACCAGACAGGACGAGCCAAGCCAGGGAAGACCAAGAGAAAGGCAAAGAGAAGAATCAAGATAAATATCAAGACAAATACTAAGACAAGACCAGGAATACCAATATAAAGGCCAGTAAAATGCTAAGAACAGAAGAGTCGTATACCATAAACAGCACATGGTTAATGTACTGATAACTGGTACGACATTACCGTATGGCATATAGTATAAACATGTACTCACGACAAAAAATATCATCTAACTATCAAAACAAGCCATGTTCAACTAACATGCATTAGCTTACTAGAACACAATCTACATTCAAGCCAACACATACGAGCTTATCAGTATACGTCTATCACCTATCCAATCTCGTACATGAACTCCATACGGTAATAGTCGTGATCCTATCTATGCACGAGGCGAATAGCTTGAACTAGCTGTTCCGGCTTATACCCATCCGTGAAGTATACTTCCATTGTCACACCAGTTTGAGCGTGTCCAACAATGGCCTTTGTGATACCGTCTGATACACCAGCCTGTAGAAGTTCTGTAACCATCGTATGCCTGAGACTGTGAAAAACTAATTGCTTGTCCTTCATACCAAGGCGAACCAGAAACGTCTCATTGAACCACCTGCCGAGATTCCGCCCATACCCATTATTCTTGTCATACGTCAGTTCGTGAAACAATTTGTCGTGTCCGGCCTCCCGTACAGCCTGGACGAACTCCAGGAAACCAAATCCAATGAGCCTTGGGTGTACGGGGACAATGCGCCTTGCTGCCTCTGTCTTGAGGTGCTTACCGGCATCGTGTTCATTGATATCCAGGCACCAGATGCCGTCGATCTGCCGAACGTCTCCCGGCGTGAGTTGGGCAATTTCATTGAGCCGTGCGCCCGTAAATATTCCGAGCAGTGTCCCCCATTTCTGAGAGTCCTTCCGTACGAGCCCGCCGGTATTATCGTGAAGCTCTTGAACCATTCGGCTGATCTGATCCTTAGAAAAGGCGGTACGGGCTTCCTTTTTCTTGTACTTGATCGCAAGCCCTTCGAAGATATTGGTCGGCAAGTAGCCGTTCATCTTTGCCCACCGAAACAGGCCGCTATACGCCATGATATGCTTATTGACCGTTTTGACGTGCAGCGTGTCGGCGCTCGTTGAAACAGCATCCGGTTTTTTGGCTCGCCTCGGCGTGAACCCCCTGCGCGTGTTTGTCCTCTTACGCTGAGTCAACGCCTCTTTGACTTTCCGCCCATCCGCTACGGTCAGCGTACGGCAATCCCGGTCCTGAACAAGAATTTCGGCCAGGAATGCAAACATTGCCCTGTACTCTCGCTCTGTCTTGGCGGTCCAATTCTTGCCCGTGTTTCGTTCTTGCACGTACCGATCAATCAACGCACCAACGGAAATACCGGTTTGTGCCGAGGTGCCTGTTTCCACGGGCTGCACCTCAATCGTCTCGAAAGAGTACGTGTCGAACTCCGCGTTCAGTTCAACAGCCTTCGCACAGTAAGCCCTAAACGCCTTGTCGAATTCGGCCTTGAACGTGTCGTATTGGGCCGTCCCCTCTTTGATCGGCAATTGGTGCTGAGCGATGAACTTGTTCGCAATCGCGTTCTCATCATCCGAGGTGCCCATACCTCTCAGCCCCAGGTCCATGCTGTTGCGAAGGGCGTGTACGCTCTGGCAGGACAGTTGCCCGGTGCTTTCAATCTGATTTCGCTGATTGTTCAAGAAGGCCGTGAAGTGCTCCCGCAAGATGGCCCGAATTTCGGCGTAGGTCATTCCGCCTTGGATAGCTTTGTTTGCCATAATATCGCCCACATACGCGAGGAGCCGGGAGGTCTGCAAGGCTCTCCGGGAATCCCGTGTATGGAGGGATATCTTGATTTCCCTCGCCACGCCTGCGGATTGAATGGCTTTGGGCAACGGATACCGGAAGTAATAAACATTGTGCCGGGACAGTGTGATGTAGGCAGGACTGCGCATGGCAATGTCTCACTAGGTTGTCTCACCTAACGAAACTTGCCACCTAACGCATTGATCTGACTGGGATTGGCGGAGGGGGAGGGATTCGAACCCCCGGACAGGTCGCCCCGCCAGTGGTTTTCAAGACCACCGCCTTCAACCGCTCGGCCACCCCTCCGCTTCGGGTGTCCTGACTTTGCCTAGAACACGCTCCCTGTCAAGCGGCGGGACGGCCCGCCCCAATCATCGCCACGACTTGCCATCACCGCGAGATTCCTTTAGGGAAAAAAAGAACATGAAGTCGGCGGAAGAAGCCTTCACCCGCTATCTGGCTGAAAACGGCCTGAAAATGACCCCGCAGCGTCGGACCATCCTCGACGCGTTCCTGAACGCCTCCGGCCACATCTCCTCCGAGGAACTCTACGCCTCGGTGAAGCGCGCGGACGAAAGCATCGGCCAGGCCACGGTCTACCGCACCCTGAAGCTCCTGGCCGACTCCGGCTTGGCCCGGGCCCACGACTTCGGGGACGGAGTGTCCCGCTATGAACCCCTCTGGGGCCAGGAGCACCACGACCACCTCATCTGCGAGTCCTGCCGCAAGACCATCGAGATCATGGACCCGACCATCGAGCGCCGCCAGGAAGAGTTGGCAAAAAAGTACGGGTTCACCCTCTCCCACCACAAGATGACCCTCTACGGGCTCTGCCCGGACTGCCGCAAGAAGTAGGCGGGCGGTCCGCGTTCGGCTTGACGCCTTGTGCCGGGGCAAGATATAGCAATATGCAAATATGAGGATTTCATGCGGACGTTCCTGAAAGTCATGCGGGCCATGTCGGACCCTGGACGGGTGAAGGCGCTCAAGCTGCTGGAAGGCGGCGAATTGTGCGTCTGCCGCATCCAGGAATCCCTCGGCCTGGCCCAGCCCACGGTTTCCCGCCACCTGCGGCGCCTCGTGGAGGCCGGGCTGGTCCAGAACAGGAAGAAGGGCCCCTGGGTCTACTACCGGCTGGCGGACGAGCCCCGCCCGCCCATGGTCGCCACCGCGCTCGCCAACCTCCGGCACTGGCTCAACGAGGACGAGGACGTGCGCCAGGCCCTGGAGTTGCTGGCGCGGACCTACGAAACGCACCCCGAGGGCGAAGCCTGCCCACGGCCGGAAGGGAAATGACGGATGGACGACGTCAAGAAGATCGTGCGGGAAAACTACGCCCGCATCGCCCGCGCCGGCGGTTCATGCTGCGCCCCCGGCCCGTCGGAGCAGGCCGAAGCCAGCCGTCGCGCCGGATATGCCGACGGGCGGCTGCGCGGCGTTCCGGCGGGCGCGGACCTCGGCCTGGGATGCGGATCGCCGGTGGATCGCGCCAGGCTCCGCCCAGGCGAGGCGGTGCTGGACCTTGGGTCGGGGCCGGGCATGGACGCCCTGCTCGCCGCCCGCGAGGTCGGGCCCGAGGGCCAGGTCGTCGGCGTGGACATGACTCCGGAGATGATCGCACACGCCCAGGCCAACGCGACCGAGGCCAAGGTGGCCAACGTCCGCTTCCTACTTGGGGAACTCGAGCGCCTGCCGCGCCCGGACGCTTGGGCCGACGCGGTCATCTCCAACTGCGTGGTGAACCTCTGCCCGGACAAACGCGCGGTCTATGCCGAAATCTTCCGGGTGCTCAAGCCCGGGGGTCGGGTCTGCATCGCGGACGTGCTCCAGGAACGCGCCCTGCCGGAGGAGCTGGCCCGGGATTCCCGGGCCTGGTGCGCCTGAGTGTCCGGCGCGGCCACCCCGGTCGGGGTGGAGGATATTCTCAAGGAGCTGGGGTTCGTGGACATCCGCATCGAACGCAAGGAACGGAGCCGGGAGATCATCGCGGGCTTCGGCGTGCCCGGGGCCGAGGACTATGTGGTTTCGGCCTATGTGCTGGCCCGCAGGCCGACGAGGTAAAATATGGACGCTTCCGTGACGAGCCGCCTGTCGTCTCTGGACCGTTGGCTGACGCTCTGGATTTTCCTGGCCATGTTCACGGGAGTGGGAACGGGTTTCCTCTTCCCCGGCGTGAAGGGCGCGATCAGCGCCTTCCAGGTGGGAACCACGAACATTCCCATCGCCGCGGGCCTCATCCTCATGATGTACCCGCCCCTGGCCAAGGTGCGCTACGAGGAGCTCGGCCGGGTTTTCAGAAACGGGAGGGTCCTGGCCCTGTCCCTGGTCCAGAACTGGCTCATCGGCCCCGCGCTCATGTTCCTGCTGGCCGTGGCCTTCCTCTCCGGAAGGCACGACTACATGGTCGGGCTCATCGTCATCGGCCTGGCCCGCTGCATCGCCATGGTCATCGTCTGGAACGACCTCGCCGGGGCCGACCGGGAATATTGCGCCGGTTTGGTGGCCTTCAACTCCATCTTCCAGGTGCTGTTCTTCCCCTTCTACGCCTGGGTCTTCGTCACCGTGCTGCCGGTCTGGTTCGGCCTCTCCGGGGCCGTGGTGGACGTCTCCATTCGGCAGATCGCCGAAAGCGTCTTCATCTACCTGGGCGTGCCGTTCCTGGCGGGAATGCTGTCCCGCTTCCTGGGCCTCCGGCTCAAGGGGCGGGAGTGGTACGAGCAGATCTTCGCCCCGCGCATCGGCCCCATCACCCTCTTCTCCCTGCTCTTCACCATCCTGGTCATGTTCTCGCTCAAGGGCGAGCATATCGTCGCCCTGCCCCTGGACGTGCTGCGCGTGGCCCTGCCGCTGTGCATCTACTTCCTGATCATGTTCCTGGTCTCCTTCTGGCTTTCCCGCAAGGCCAGGGCCACCTATGAGCAGGCGGCCACGCTGAGCTTCACCGCCGCCTCCAACAACTTCGAGCTGGCCATCGCGGTCTGCATCGCGGTCTTCGGGCTGGATTCGGGCCAGGCGTTCGCGGCGGTCATCGGGCCGCTGGTGGAAGTGCCGGTGCTCATCGGCCTGGTCAACGTCTCATTGTGGATAAAGCGTAAATATTTCCCTCACGCGGTTGCCACGCCGACGGGAGTGTGCCATGTCGCATGCAAACCCCGATAAGGAGACGTCATGGGCAAGACCAAGGTTCTCTTCATCTGCGTTCACAACAGCGGACGGAGCCAGATGGCCGAGGCGTTCCTGAATCGTTATGGCGGCGAGGAGTTCCAGGTAGAGAGCGCGGGCCTGGAACCGACTGAAATCAATCCGCTGGTGGTGGAAGTCATGGCCGAGGAGGGCATTGATCTGGCCGGAAAAAAGACCCAAAGCGTCTTCGACCTGTTCCGCGTGGGTCGCCTCTTCGACTATGTGATTACGGTCTGCGACGATGCGAACGAAGCCAAATGCCCGGTCTTTCCCGGCGTCACCCACCGCTGGCACTGGCCCTTCCCTGATCCGTCCAAGCTCTCCGGAACCCGCGAAGAACAGTTGGCCCAACTGCGGGTCATCCGCGATCAGATCAAAGACCAGGTTCTGCGGCCTTTCAAGACGCCCTTCCGCACCCAGGACACCTTTGCCTCGTGAGGCCCCATGAGCAGGACACGCATCCTCTTTCTCTGCACGGGCAATTCCTGCCGCAGCCAGATGGCCGAAGGCTTCGCCCGGGCGCTCAAGTCCGCCGAGGTCGAGGCCTGGTCCGCCGGAGTGGAGAAGCACGGCCTCAACCCATTGGCCGTGCGGGTCATGGCCGAGGCCGGAGTGGACATCTCCGGCCAGGCCTCCAAGCTGGTGGAGGAGCTGCCGACGCGGGAATTCGACTGGGTGGTGACGCTCTGCGGTCACGCCGGGGAGAACTGCCCGTTCTTTCCGGGACGGACACGACGCGCGCACAAGGGCTTCGACGACCCTCCGGCCCTGGCCGCCGGGGCGGCCTCCGAGGAGGAGGCCCTGGCCCCGTACCGCCGCGTGCGGGACGAAATCCGGGCCTTCGTGGAGGGCCTGCCCGGCGCCCTCAAGCCTGAAGAATAACTCTATTCAATCTCGAACGTCTTGAAAATCTTGCCCTTGTTGGCCTTGATCAGGGCCAGCTCGCCGGGGGCCAGATTGGAGGCGTCGCCCATGGCCTTGGTCTGGGCCATGCTCTGCTCCATCTGGGCCAGGAACTGTTTCTTCTGCTCGGGCGTGAGGTCCGGGCTCTTCATGATCTCGGCCTTGGTCTGCTCGAACTCGCTCTGGATCCTCGGGCCCTGGTCGGCCATCTGCAGGGCCACGATGCCCGAGGCCAACTGACGGGTCACGTAGATGAAGCGCTGGGTGTTCCAGCCCTTGGAGCCCAAGAACCCCTCGAATTCCTTGGTCATCCGGATGTCGGCCAGCATGTCGGGCTGCTGGGCCTCCTGGCCCTCGCCCTGTTCGTCCAGATATTTCACCACGGCCGGATAGTCGGCCAGATACTTGTTCAGCTCGGACTGGTTGAACGGGGCCGAGGTCTGGGCCAGGGCCGGGATGCAGAAGAACAGCAGGGCCAGGACCGGCAAGACGAGGCGTTTCATGGGCGATTCTCCTTCCAGAGGGTCGGCGTGGAGGGTTTCCGTGGTCGCGCACCCTAGCCCAGGAAGGCCGCGCTGGTCAAAGGGGAAGGCCGTCCGGGTTCAGGGGCAGGACGATCTCGGCCCGGGTTCCGTGCGCCGGATCGGAAGCAAGGGTGAGCGTCCCGCCGTGCTCCTGCGCGATCCGGGCGGCCCGGGTCAGGCCCATGCCGACGCCCACCGGCTTGGTCGTATAGAACGGGTCCAGGACATAGGCCTGCTCGGCCTCCGGGATGCCCCGGCCGTCGTCGCTCACCTCGATCCGCAGGAACCCCTCGCTCTCCCAGGCCCGGAGGCCGACCCGCCCGCCCGCGTCGGGCAGGGCCTCCACGGCGTTGACCAGCAGCTCGGCCACGGCCTGGGCCGCGAGATCGGGGTCCAGCGAAGCCCTCAGGGACTCCCCGGCCGACACCTCCCAGGCCACGGGCCGGGGCGTTCCGGCCAGGGCCTGCTCGGCGCGGGCCCGGGCCTCGGCCAGGACGCCGGAGACCTCCGTCATCCGCCGTTCGCCCAGGCGGATGTCGCTGTATTCCCGCACGGCCGCGGCGAGCTTCTCGACGCGCCCGGCGGCGGCCACGATGCCGTCCAGATACTCCGCGCACCGCGGGCCCAGTTCGGGCCTGCCGCGCAGGATGTTGGCGAAGCCCGCGATGACGGTCATGGGGTTGCGCAGCTGGTGGGCCACGGCCTGGGAGATCTTCCGCAGGCTCTCGGCCCGCCGGGCCATCTGCAGCATGGCCTCATGGTTGGCCCTCTCGGCCTGGCGCAGGGCCTCCTCCGCGATGCGGGCCTTTTCCTCGGCGGCCTGGTTCAGGGCGATGTTGTCGAAGCCGATGGAGACATTGGCGAAGAACACCTCCATGAGCTTGCGGTCCAGCTCGGTCAGCTCCCGGCACTCCTCGAAATAGATGAGGCTCCGGCTGCCGGTCTTGCTCTCGAAATACTCCACGTGCCCGCCGTCCCGGCAGGAGCCGTCGCGATGGGCCAGGGCCTCCTCCACGGAGCGGCGGATGTCCGCCTCGGGCAGGTCGCGGACGTGTCGGCGCACATACTGCTCGAACTTCCCGCTGGCGGCCCGGATGACGAAGCCGCTGTCCTCGGCCGTGGCCGCGAAGAACGGCAGCTGACCGTAGAAGGCGTCGCCCTCGATGTTCAGGAGCGAGGTGAGCTGGGTCAGCACGCCGCCCACGAAGGTCTCCAGGGAGCCGAGGCGGAAGATGTCCGAGGCGGCCGCGAGAATCCGTTCCAGGCCCTTGCGGTTGGCCTCGATGGTCAGCATGTCGCGATAGGTCCGCAAGGCCGCCACCATGGTGGTGACGAGCTTCTGGGCCGTGATCTCGGTCTTCTCCTTGTAGTCGTTGATGTCGTACTCCACGATCACCCGGCTCTCGGGCGCGTGGCCGGGCTGGCCGGTGCGCAGGATGATGCGCGCGAACTTGTTCTTCAACTCCTCGCGGATGTGGCGCACCAGCTTGAGCCCGCTGTCGTAGTCCTCCATGACCACGTCCAGGAGGATCACGGCGATGTCCGGGTGCTCCGCGACCATCCGCCGGGCCTCCCCGCCGGAGTAGGCGTGCAGGAACTCCAGGCCCCGGTCGTCGTAGGAGAAGCCCGCCAGCACGAGACGCGTGACCTTGTGGACCTCCTCCTCGTCGTCCACCACGAGGAGCTTCCAGGGCTCCTTGCGTTGCGGATGGGTCGTCGCGGGCGCGGCGCGGTCCTCCCCGCGCCGGAAAAGAAACTCGTCCGAACGGCTCATCTCACGCCTCCCGGCCCAGGGGCACGGTCACGGTGAAGGTCGCGCCCCGGCCGGGTTCGCTCTCGCAGGAGATGGTCCCGCCCAGGGTCTGGGTCACCAGGTTGTAGACGATGGACAGGCCCAGGCCCGAGCCTCCCTTGCTCCTGGCCGTGGTGAAGAAGGGCTCGAAGACCCGCCGGAGCACCTCCGGCTCCATGCCCCTGCCGTCGTCGGAATAGGTCAGGGTCAGCAGGCCGCCGGACGCCGAAGCCTCGATGACCATGCGGCCCTCCTGGCCCTCGTCGAAGGCGTGGGTCAGGGAGTTGAGCACGAAATTGGAGAGGATCTGCGAGAAGGCCCCGGGGTAGCTCTCCACCGCGAGGTCCGGGTCGCAACGCACCTCCACCCGGTGCCGGGTCTTCTTCAGCCGGGGCCGCAGGCTCAGGAGGATGGCGTCGATGTACTCCCTCACCTTGAACGGGCGGCGCTCCTCCGTGGTCTGGTCCACGGCCACCTTCTTGAAGCTGCGGATGAGCTCCGAGGCCCGCTCCAGGTTGCCGAGGGTCATGTCCGCCGTCTCCTGGGCCACGGCCAGGTAGTCCTCCAGGTCCGCGCGGCGCACCTCGTCCTTGTCGTAGAGCGCCCTGATCTCCCGGGTCTTCTGGCCGAGGTGGGAGACGGCCGTCACGCCGATGCCCACGGGGGTGTTGATCTCGTGCGCCACACCGGCCACCAGTCCGCCCAGGGCGGCCATCTTCTCGGACTGCACCAGCTGGCTCTGGGTCCGGCGCAGCCCCTCCAGGGCCTCCTGCAGGTCCTGGTTGGCTCCGGCCAGTTCCCGGGTGCGCTGCTCCACCCGCTCCTCCAGATCCCGGTTCAGCCGCAGGACCTCCTCCTCGGCCGCGCGGCGCTGCTCCTCGCGCTGCTCCAGGCCCTCGGCCATGTGGTCGAAGGCCTTGGCCAGAAGGCCCAGCTCGGCCTCGTCGTGGGACAGGCCGCTGCGGGTCTTCAGATCGCCGCCGCCCAGCCGGTCGGCCGCCGCCACGAGACGCCGCAGGCTGCGCATGATGGTCCACTCGCTCAGGAGCCAGGCCAGGAACATGGCCAGGACCGCCGTGAGGAGCAGGAGCCCCAGGTTGCGGATCGTGACGAAGCGGGCCCCGGCCAGGGCCTCCTCCACCGGGATGCCGAGCCGGATCATCAGGTGCGGAAAGGGCGCGCCCTGGAAGTGCAGGCGCTTGAAGGCATACAGGCGGCTGGTCCCGTCCACGCCGGTCTCCAGGAAGGTGCCCTCCTGCCTGGGGCCGCTCATGCGCTCCACCATCCGGGGCAGGTCCGGCACCCAGGTGTACTTCACGGTCTCCGGGAAGCGGGTCAGACGCATGCCGTCGGCGTCGGTGAGGGTGAAGATGCAGCCCTCGGGCAGGTGCAGGTCCTGGAAGAGCCGCCCGAAGACGTTCAGGTCGAAGGAGGCCGTGAGCACGGCCACGGACCTGCCGAGCTGGTCGGCCACGGGCTGGGCGAAGCGGATGACCACGTGCCGGGTGGCCGGGTCGAGGGTGTACCTGCCCGTGGCGAAGGCCCCGCTGCGCAAGGCGTCCTGGAAGGAGAGCGAGTCGATCTCCGCCGGGGCGGACAGGGGAGCCGAGGCCACCACGCTCCCGTCGGCGGCGGCCAGCTGCAGGGACTGGTAGGTGGGATTGCGCTTGAGCACGTCGGCCAGCAGGACCTGGCAGGCTGGACCGTCCAGGCCCCGGACCTCCGAGGCCCGGGCCAGGGTCAGCAGGAGCAGACGGGCGTTGTCCACCACGCGCTCGTGATGCGCGGCCATGGCCTGGACCTGGCGCAGGGCGTACTGTTCGGCCTCGCGGACGACATTGTCGCGCAGCTCGAAGCCGGAATAGGAGACGATGGCCATGGCGGGCAGGATCGCCGCCAGCACCAGGAACAGCAGGCGGGTGCGGATGGACCGTGCGCGCAGGGGCTTCATTCCGCTCCTCCGGCCGCCCGGGCGGCCGTCCATGCGACAGAGGGGCCGATATTGTGAAATCCTACCGGCGGGCAGTCTCCCTGTCAACGAACGCGAAAAGCCGCTTCCCTTCCGGGGAGGAAAAGGTATCATGACACAGCTGGAATTCCCGGGACCACCAACAGGGGGATGCGCCATGTCCAAGATGCTGTCCTACACCAAGATCGAAAACAGGCTGGCACAGGACTATCGCCAGCGGGTGAACACGGCCGAGTCGGCGGAGGACGTGCGCAACGCCTTCGCCTGGCTGCTGCGCGATCTTCTGGGAGGAATCCTCGAAACGGAGGTCGGGCTGGAGGAAGGCGACGTGCGTCTTGCGCCCGAAACGCCCGACGGTTTCGAACTCGGCCCGGGGATCATGGAGAACCCTGATTTCTCGGGGCTCTGGGAGGGCTCGGACCTGGGGGCCATCCTGCGTCGTCAGGCCGCCTTGGCCGTAAACCGCCTCAAGCACCTCTCCAAACACCCGGAGCGCACCGAGGCCAAGCTCTATCCCCGCCCGGACCGGCGTTAGGGGTGAAAACGGTTCATCCCGCGACGACGCCGCCACCGGGACACTCACCCACACCCCACGGGGACCATGATGAAGAAAACCACGCTCTTCCGAAACCTCGTCAACGCCCCTGAAATCCTCATGCTGCCCGTGGTCCACGACGGCCTCTCCGCGCTGGCCGTCGCCCGGGCGGGCTTCCCGGCCCTGAGCGTGGCGGGCTACGGCACGGCCGGAAGCGTCCTCGGCCTGCCGGACATCGGCCTCATCAGCTCCACGGAAATGCTCACCCACTACGCCAACATCATCGCCCGCGTGGACCTGCCCGTGATGGTCGACATCGACACCGGCTTCGGCGACGTGAACAACGTCATCCGCACGGTGCGCCAGGTGGAGCGGATGGGCGCGGCCGCCCTGTTCATCGAGGACCAGACCTATCCCAAGCGCTGCGGCCACATGGCCGGGAAAAGCGTGACGCCGGTGGAGGAATACCTGCCCAAGCTGCGGGCCGCGCTCTGGGCCCGCGAGGACCCGGACTTCGTCATCATGGCCCGCACCGACGCCGCGGCGGTGTACGGCATCGACGAGGCCGTCCGCCGGGCCAAGCTCTACGCCGGGGCCGGGGCGGACATCGTCTTCGTGGAGGCGGTGACGAGCGAGAAGGACATGCGCGCGGTCAACGCCGCCGTCCCCGCGCCCAGCATGGCCAACATGATCGAGGGCGGCAGGACGCCCTTCCTGCCCGCCGCGCGGCTCCAGGAACTGGGCTACGCGGTCGCGGCCTATCCCTGCGCCTCGGTCTTCACGGCGGCGCGGGCCCTGACGCGCTGGGCCGAGCACCTGAAGGCCCACGGCACCTCGGCGGGCTTCAGCGGCCCGGACACGATGATGGATTTCGAGGAATACTTCGAGTTCATCGGCGCGGCGGAGATCCGGGAGAGGGAAAAGGCCTTCTTCAAGGATTGAGCGGCGGACGACGCGCGGTCAGGGTTTCACGGCGCAGGAGCGCGGGGAACAGCCGCATCCAGGCGATCACCACCAGCAGGGTGCCGACCCCGCCGAGGACCACGGCCGGAACCACGCCGAACCAAGCCGCCGTGAGCCCGGACTCGAACTCGCCCAGTTGGTTGGAGGTGCCGATGAACACCGCGTTCACCGCGCTCACCCTCCCCCGCTTGTCGTCCGGGGTCTCCAGCTGGATCAGCGAGGACCGGACCACCACGCTGACCATGTCGGACATGCCCAGCACCGCCAGGGCGGCCAGGGACAGGACGAAGGAACGCGACAGGCCGAAGACCATCGTGGCCAGGCCGAAGACGGCCACGGCCCGGAACATGGTCCGCCCCACCCGGCGCTTCAGCGGGCGGCGGGCCAGGTAGATCGACATGGCGACCGCGCCCGTGGCCGGGGCCGCGCGCAGCAGGCCGAGCCCCCAGGGGCCGGTGTCCAGGATGTCGCGGGCGAAGACCGGCAGCAGGGCCGTGGCCCCGCCGAGCAGGACGGAAAAAAGATCCAGGGAGATGGCCCCCAGGATTTCCGGTTTGCTTCGGATGTACGTCAGCCCCTCGAACACCGAACGCCAGGATGCCGGTTCGCGCGAAAAGACGGGTCTGTCGGACCGGATGGATAGAATGAACAGCGCCGCCAGCAGGCTGAAGCAGGCGCACACGGCGTAGGCCGCGCCGGGGCCCGCGATGTAGAGCACGCCGCCCAGGGCCGGGCCGACGATGACGCCCGCCTGGCGCGAGCCCGCGCTCAACGCGAGATACCGGGGCAATTCCCCGGCATTCACCAGGGAGGGGAGAAGGGCCTGCATGGTCGGGTATTCGAAAGCCCGGGCCGCCCCCACCAGGAAGGCGGCGGCCAAAATGCAGCGCTCGTCCATGAGCCCGGCCAGGCTGCCGAGGCTCAACACGGCCGAGAGCAGCGCGCCGGTGATCTGGCAGGCGGCGGTCACGCGCCGCCGGTCATGGCGGTCGGCCACGTGCCCGGCCGCCAGGGTCAGGAGAAACTGCGGCAGGAACTGCATCAGGCCGACGAAGCCGAGGATCATCGGGCTGCGGGTCAGGTCGTAGACCTGCCAGCCGATGATCACGCCGAGCATGTGGTAGGAGAGATAGGAGGCGGTCTGACCGGCGACGAAACGCCGGAATGGGGTGAGCGCCACGGTGCGTCCTTCCGCCGCGATTCGCGGCGGAAGGACGTCTTACGCCCAGCCTCCCGAGTCTGGCAAGCGCCAGAAACATTACGGGCGCCGCGCGGCGGCCGGCCCGGCGGCGCCCGGTTCAAGCGGTGTCCGTCTATTCGCCCATGGCCTTCAGCGGAAAGGGATCGGCATAGATGAAGTTCACGAATCCCAGGGCCGCCAGGACCATGCCGTAGTTCTTCTCGATGGTCAGGGAGGCGACCTCGAAGGTCATCTCGCCCTTCTGCTTCAGGCCCCGGATGTCCAGCTCGTGCTGGAGCGAGGCCGTGAGCTGCTTCTTGGCGTCCGCCAGGGCCTGCTCCTTGGCGATCGGTTGATGGGCGGCGTGGACATTTCCCATTCCATCGGATTTTGTCCGCAACTGGGAAACTTGTAAAGCCTCGCAGGACCATCCGCTGTCCCATGTCTCTTGCCGCATGCCGCTCTCCAAGGCATGGTGGGAAAACCGGGACGATGCGTCCGCAGGCGATGAAGAACGCATGCGCCCGTCGACGCCGCCAAAAGGAGAGGTCCATGTCGAGGATGCCGCACCTGGTTTTGCTGTCCTGCCTGCTGGTCCTGGCCACTGCCGTCTCGGCGCCCTGCCAGGAGCCGACGCCCTTCGAAGACCCGGCCGGCGGAAAATGGGGCTACCGCGATCCGGCCACGCACCGCGTCTTGATCCCTCCGCGCTTCATCTGCGCGGAAAAATTCAACGCCCACGGCCGGGCGCTGGCCGCCACGAAAGAAGGATGGGCGCTCATCGACCGCCAGGGGAACGCCCTTCTCCGCCCCTTCATCTTCGACAACTGGCCGGACGAGTTCAGCGACGGGCTGGCCCGGTTCATACAAGACGGCAAGATCGGCTACTTCAACCCCAAGGGAGAAGTGGTCGTTCCGGCCCGATACGACTTCGGGGAGCCCTTCTCCAATGGATTGGCGGCGGTCTGCCTGGGGTGTGTCACGGTGAAGGACGGCGAGCACTCCCGCTCCGTGGGCGGGCAATGGGGCTGCATCGACAGGTCGGGGCGGATCGTCAGGCCCGTGACGTCTCCAGTGCCGGAATGCTCCCGCTGACGCCGCACCGCCGGGCGGTGCGGGGCGCGGGGCGTGCGGTCCCGGGTTGCGCACCGGCGCTGGATTGGCTAGGTCTTGTCCCGTGAACGCCCGAGCTCCGGCCTTCCGCCTGCTGCGCACCCGCGTCCGCGCCTTTCTGTTCCACCTCTTCCGCGTGGCGCCCCTGCCCTACGCCACGGGCTCGGTCTCGACCCTGGTTGGCGCGGGCATCGGCGGCCTGAGCCTGGAACTCCTGGCCGAGGGCGCGGTCATCACCGGGGCCTGCCTGGCGCTTCCGGCCACCGGCTGGCTCGGCCTGGCCCTGCTCTGCCTGGCCGACGCCTGCTGCCGCCACCGGGAATATCGGCGCATCAAGCGGATGCTCGACCGCTGGGGCTTCCATCCCCGGATGCTGGCCCCGGTGTCGGCCTCCCGCTGCCAGCGCGACGCGGCCCTGGCGGCGGCCCGCGAAACCGGGCACCACTCCAGGGCGCACACCTTCTTCCGCGACCTCGGCTACCGCTGGTACCACCTCCTGCCCGACCGCTGCGTGGACAATCCCCTGCGCTTCTTCGACCCGGCCTTCCTCCGGGCCACCTTCCTGCCGGGGAAGGGATAGGGGCGCACGCCGCCCTTCCGTCTCTCCAGCGCGCACGCCCCTCAATGTCAGGGCCCGGCCACGGATGGACGATCTCCACCGCAGCCGGGCCCGCCTCATGGACAACCTTGTATCGTCAGTTCCGCTTTCTTCTGCCCGTCAGCATGCCCTTGATCAACTCCAGGGGCCCATGCTCACCCGTGGTGGCCAGGTAGGCATGCCCGATCAGGAAGAGCAGGCAGAGCCACGCGGTGATCATGTGCAGCCGAACCGCGATGTTCCGGCCATTGGGGCCGAAGAGCATCTTCGGCAGCGTCTCGGGCGCGAACAACGTCAGGCCCGACAAGACCGCCAACGGCAAGCACACATACATCACAAGCAGATACGTCATCTGCTGCAAGACGTTCAGCCGCCGTTCAGCAGCGGGCTGTTCAGGGTGCGGCCGGCCGCGGAAGATGCCCCAGGCGTAGAAGGCGCCCTGCGCCGCCACGCGCCGGAAGAATCCTCGGCCAAAGGGCCAGTATTGCCGGACGCCGCCCGTGAACAAGGTGCACAGGACGAAGCCGGCCAGCCACACGACGAGGATCAGGCCCGCATACTTGTGCATGGTGTCCAGCGTACCCAGGTCGGCCGCGCCGGCACCGCCGCAGTAATGCATGAGCAGACCGGAAACCAGCAGCACCAGCAGCAGCACCGCATTGACCCAGTGCCACAGACGGATGGTGACCGGATACAGATTCACGGCCTCGCCGCCCTCGGCCGGATGGACGCCGCGACGCAGGGCCAGGCGCAACGCGCCATGCAGCACCACCAGCCCGAGCAACACGAGCAGCACGGCCGTGAAGTCGCCGTCCAGCGCCCGATCACGCGTGCTGCCGACCACATACATGCCCTTGAGGAAGTCGGCGTTCATGAACCCATAAGGGGAGTCGGGCAGGATCTGCGCCGACGCAGCCGGTGGGCCAGAGTGCTTGAGGAGGTCCGTCTCGTCGAAGAGCCCCTTGCCCAGCATGGACCAGGCCCGGTGCTCGTCGCGGGTCACGTACAACGTCGTCACCAGCGCGGAGCGTCCCCGATGGCATACTCCGCAATCACGCAGGGACTTGTCCTTGGGCATGATCTCGTGAATCCGGGTTCCCTGGCCCGCGGAATGGCAGTCCACGCAGCGAACCGAGTCGTAATGCAGATTCTTATTGAGCATCATGCGGTGCGAGAGGTCCTGGTCCAGCATCCGTTTGCCGGAGAGCCGCTCGAACCCGCTCTTGTCCGTATGGCACTTCAGGCACTTGTAGTTGCAGAGCCCGATGTTCCCTTTCACGTCAGCTATCTGCTCGGCCTTCTTCATGATGTGCGGATCATGGCAGTAGCTGCACCGATATTGCTGATTTCGCTTTGCAAGTTCCTTGACATGGAAACTGTTCTGGAACTGTGCGTTGATGTCCACGAATGCCTTGTCGTGACAGACCATGCAATCCTTGGCCTGCTTTTCCTTGAAGCGGTGCGGAGCCTCGTCGAACGCCTTCTCGTCAACGCCCTCGTGGCAATTCTGGCAGGAAACGCCGGCATGCAACGAGCGTCCGTAGAAGGTCGGCGAAACGAACAGATCGAGCGTGCTTCCATGCTGAGTTTTCCACTGGAGTCCCTCCTTTCCGTGGCATGAGAAGCACTTCTTGTTTTCTTCCTTTGCCTTCGCGCGCAGATCCTTCACCTTCGCGCGCATTTCCAGCGCCGTCGCATGAAGATCGGTCTGGCCGACAGCCGACTCGACAGGGAGCGCGTCCCCTTGTTCATCCGCGAAGCAGGTCCCCGCGGAAACGAGCAGCATCATGGCTAGGCCTAAGAGCAGCTTTCGCAACATGCATCTTCTCCTCTCGTGATTTTTGGCCATGCTCTCTGCTCGTTATGGGACCTTGTACTCGAAATGGTGACAGGTCTTGCAGTAGAACTGTGACTTCTCGTGTTCGCGGTGACACATGTCGCACGGCATGTCAGTCCCCCAGTGGGGAGAATTGTGGGGATTGATCGTATGGTCCTTGTCGTCCTTGTGCAGCTTCTCCCAGAGATCGGAAACGTCTTTCGGCGTGCCATGGCAGTTGGCGCAATACTTGGTGTTCGCCGGGGCGGTCGGATTCTTCACGCCGTGACAGAGCTCACAGTTCTCGCCGTTCTGATGGATCTTGTGATGGTAGTCCTTGAGCGGAACACGCCCCAGGACCTTGTGGCTCACAAACTCGAGCACAGCCTCCTTCACCGCGTGCTTCTGCAGGGTCTGCGCGGCCACGGTCGGCTTGTCCTGCTCAGTGGAGTGCGCGGCGATCACGCCGCCCAGAAGGGCAATGACGCCGACGCACAATCCGATTATCAACACTCTGAACCGCTTCGAATTGCTTTTCATCTTCATTCCTCTCTCGAGTGGTGTCTTGAGGGTGGCCCGTGCGGCACGCCGATTAGCCGATCGGTTCGTTGCGGGCCGCGCTCTTACCGGCGATCCGGCCCATGACCAGCGTCTCCATCACGGCGCAGCTGCCCAGTCGGCTCGCGCCATGAATGCCGCCGGTCACCTCGCCGGCGGCGAAGAGTCCCGGGATGGGGTTGAAGTCGGAGGAACGGATCACCTTTGCGGAGGTGTCGATCTGAACGCCGCCCATGCAGTGGTGAACCTTGGGCCAGGCGCGCACTCCATAGAAGGGCGGCTTGGCGATGGGTATTGCTGTGGCGACCGGCTTGCCGAACTCCAGGTCGTTCTTCTGGGCCACGTAGGAATTGTAGTCGTCCACCGTCTTCTTCAAGGCGTCGGCCGGGATCTTGTAGAAATCGGCCAGGGCGGCGATGGAGTCGAAGGAGCGAACCACCTGGAACTTCAGGCAACGATCCAGGTTCGGACAGGATTTGACGCCTTCGCTGTCCACCAGGATGATGGGATAGATGGGAGCGCCGCCGGCGTCGACCTTGGTGAGCATGGCGTCGGCCCGGGTCTTGCGGTCGGCCAACTCGTTGACGAAACGCTTGCCGGTGTTGCCCTCCACCATGATGCCGTAGCGGAAGCCCGACTGGATGTTGAACATGGAGGCCGTGCCGAAGCCTTGCTCATCCGGGCAGGCCCAGGGCCCGAGTTGGATCCAGGATATCTGGACCGGAATGGCCCCGATGCGAAAGGCCGCCCGCATGGCCTCGCCGGTGGCGCCGGGCTGGTTGGTGCTGTCCACCTTGCCGGCCAGGCGGGGGTCCTGCGCGGCCCGGAACTTCTCATCCTGGCTGAACCCGCCCGTGGCCATGACCACCCCGCGCCGAGCCTTGAACAGCCGGCGCTGCCCGCTGGCCTCATCCGGGAAGCGGTATTCATCCGTCACGGCCACGCCGATGACTCGGCCGTCGTCGTTCACGATGAACTCGTCGAACTTGCACCCCGTGCGCAGCATGACGCCCTCGGCGCGCGCGGTCTGCACCAGCGGCCGGACGATGCCGGACCCCGAGGCGTTGTGGGTCAGATAGGTCCGGGCCACGGAGTGGCCGCCCAGCCAGGAAAGCTTGGGCTTGAACACCGCGCCGCATTGGGTCACGAAGTTGTAGGCGTCCAGGGAGCCTTCCGCGCAGATCTTGGTCAGCTCCACGTGGTTGATGCCGCGACCGGCCTTGAGCATGTCGCCCACCAGCAGGTCCACGCTGTCCTTGACGCCTTCCTTCTTCTGCAGCTCGTTGCCCGCCACGGCGAACAGGCCGCCGTTGATGCAGGAGTTGCCGCCGAGCACGCGCATCTTCTCCACCAGAAGGGTGGACGCCCCTGCCCGCTTGGCCTCAATGGCCGCGGCCAGCGCCGAAAACCCGCTCCCAATGACGATGACGTCGAACTCCTTGTCCCAGCGGGTGTTGGGCAGGGCGTTCCGGGTGACGGGGAAGCTCGACTGCGCCTCGGCCTGACTCGCGAGCGCGCCCAGAACAGCCGCGCCCAGGACGGCGCCTCCGCCCATGAGCATGGCCCGCCTGGTCATGGTGCCGCCTGCCGCCTGACTGCGTTCCTTTTTTCTTTCCTGTTCCGATGACATCTTCTCCATCCTCTCTTGATTACAGGTGAGCGCCGGTGACGTCGAACGCCGGCCCGGCGATGATCTCGCGCAGATCCTCCAGGTCCGCGATGCCCAGAAACCGGCGCTGCTCAACCCCCGCGAAAAACACGAGGTAGGCCGGAGCCCCGGAAATTCTGAACTCCGCGGCGAAATGCGGCAGATACTCGGGATCGAAGACCTTCACTTGAAGCCGTTCGGGTTCATAACTCTGGGCCACCGCCACCAGATCCTGGAGCACTCGGTTCATGAGGTGTGACGGCTGCAACAACGCGCACAGCACCATTCCCTTTTCCAGGCTGATGAATTCCTTGAATTTCGCAGGGGTCAAAAACTCCAGTTTCGTGAACCGATTCATTCCGAGCCTCGCAGGGTTGGACGTGTCGGAACCGAGGATTCCAAGAAGGATGCCATGTGTCATGTCGACATTAACATGTCGCATTTATTCATTTTATTTTGAAACGCCGGGCGCGGAAAGTGTACCGCGGAGCGTCACGCGTTACACAACGGGGCGTCACACGTTACACTTTGGAACGCGGGGCATTACACTTCCGCCCCATTCAGAGCGAAAAGGAGAAAAAAGGCAGGCGGAACGAGGAAAGGCCGCCGGATGGCGGAAGATCAGAGATTATATTCGCGCAGCCAGCGGTAAAGCGTGGTGCGGCTCACGCCCAAGGCCCGGGCGATATGGGCCTTCTTGCAGCCATAGCGTTCCAGCGCGCGGCGCAAATCCTCACGCGAAGGCTTGCGGCTTGAAAAATCCGCCCCCGCCCCGTCCGGGGACGGCTGAGCCGCCGCGGGCTCAAGGAGGGACTCGGGCAAGTCCTTGGCATGAATGACCCCGCCGTTGCAGACGGCCACGGCGTGTTCAATACTGTGCTTGAGTTCCCGCACGTTTCCCGGCCAGCGATAACTGAGCAGCTGCTTCATGGCGTTGGGTGTCACCACATGCACGTCCTTCTCGAACATGCTGCTGAACAGTCCCACGAAGTGGTCCACCAGTAGGGGAATGTCGCCGCTGCGCTCCCTGAGGGGCGGCATGGTGATCTTGATGACGTTCAGGCGGTAGTAGAGGTCCTCGCGAAAGGCGCCCCGCCGGATCTTCTCGCAAAGCTTGGCGTTAGTGGCCGCAATGATGCGCACGTCGGCATGCCGCGAACGGGTCTCTCCCACCCGCTCAAACTGTTTGGTCTCCAGAAACCGGAGCAGCTTCAACTGCACGCTCAAAGGAATGTCGCCGATCTCGTCCAGGAAGAGCACCCCGCCCTCCGCCGCCTGGACGCGCCCGACGCGGTCGCTCACCGCGCCAGTGAACGCTCCGCGCACATGGCCGAACAGTTCACTCTCGATGAGGTTCTCGGTCAGCGCCGAGCAGTTGACGCAGATGAACGGCTTGTCGCTTCGCGGACTGTTGTAATGCAGGCACTCAGCCACCAACTCCTTGCCCGTGCCGGACTCGCCGGTGATGAGCACGGTGGACATGATGCCCTCCAGGCTTTCGATCATGGAGAACACCTCGAGCATCCGCTGGCTGTTGCCGATCATTTTCCCATAGGATCGCAGCCGCTTGCGCTCGTGCTCCAATCGGACCAGACGGGAGATGTCCTTGATGACCAGCACCCCGCCGCAGAACTCGTGAGCGCTGTTGACCAGCGGGGTGGCGTTGATCTCCAGGCGGCGCGGGCCCGTGTCGTCGGCGAAGACGAAATCCGTCTGGAAATCCCGCACGGCCCGCCCCAGCTCGAAGGTTTGGCGCAGCACCTCCGCAAAGGGATTCGGATCGGCGGGGAGGATTTCAACGATGCTGCGCCCGCGCGCCTGGGCCTCGCCCATGTATGTCATGCGCTGGAAAGCCTCATTGCAGGACAGGATGCGCATGTCCAAATCCACGGTGAGCATCCCGTCGACAATGCTGTTGAAGATGGCCAGAAGTTGATTCTGATAATTCGTCAGTTCCTGATGCGCCCGGTGGCGGTCCAGCCACGCCTCCCCCAACGTCCGAGCCCACCAGGCATCCCGCAGCAGTTCCAGGGCCAGCATGGCGTCACGCCGGACATAGGAACTGTTCTTATTGCCCAAGCCGCAATACCAGACACCCTCTCCATCCACACGCAGGGTGATCCCGAGATGCCGGGACAGGGATCCGGCCCATGCGGGCCTCTCCCCGCCCCGTGCCCAGCGGCGGCAATCGTTGACGACGGCGAACTGTTCCTCGGAAGCCTCGTCGCCCCAGGGGCCCAGGTCCTGAAGACGAATCAGGCGCGATTTGCGTTCCGCGGGTTGCTCGGCCAGGACCATGACGCCCCCTTCGTCGCCCAGGGGGCTCGGCGCCGCAAGATAGCCCACGGTGCTGCCCGTGCAATCCATGAGTTGCCGCAGCACGTATCGGCAGAGGTCTTCGTGCTCGCCGGGATCCGCCCGATACATCCGCAGCGCCGCCTGGGTTGTGAGCTGCAGGGTGTCGGCTTCCGCCCCTCCCCGCGCCGGGGCTTTCGCTCTGGGCTTCGCTGTGGTCTTCGGCATGGTCCCCTTCACTTTGTTCGCGCCGGAAAATCCCGTCCTTCCCATGAGCGGGAGTCAACCCTCCGCCGCCGGGGGCTTGTCACGCCCGCCGCTACGCGACCGCCTACACCGTTCCCGTATGTGGCGCAACTCCGTGCAAGGCGTGCCCCCAGCCCCCTGGAAGGAGGCAAATACGCCGGCCTGCCAGCCAAAAAACGGACCACTCGGAATGGGAAGACCCCACGAAGGCTTTCGGCACGAACTCCGAGCCCCCGGCGGCCGCGCCGACAATAGCCGGTCGGAAAAACAAAATTCCCGGCTGTCGAAACAGCCGGGAATCGTTGTCTGGCGGAGAGGGAGGGATTTGAACCCTCGATACCGGTTTTGCCAGTATACCCGCTTAGCAGGCGAGCGCCTTCAGCCACACTCGGCCACCTCTCCGGGTCGTCCGCCCATTCGGGCGGAGTCGAAATCCGTACACTCTCCCCGGCCGCGCTGTCAACCTTTCCGATCCTCGTCCTTCTTGGTGTGGCTGGCGCGGTAGACCACTTCCAGCGGGGCCATGCGGATGCCGAAGGTCTTGCGCAGCGAGTTCTCCAGGTAGCGCGTGTAGGCGGGCTTGATGAGGTCCGGGTTGTTGACGAAGAAGACGAAGGTGGGCACCGGCTCGTCGGCCTGGGTCAGGTAGTAGAACTTGGCCCGGCGGCGGTGGACCATGGGCGGCTGGTGGCGGTCCATGGCCTCGCGCATGGCCCGGTTGAGCTGGCCCGTGCCCACGCGCAGGGAGCACTCCTTCTTGATCCGCTCCACCAGGGGCAGCAGGCCGCCCAGGCCCGCCCGGGTCACGGTGGAGGCATAGATCACCGGCACGTGCGGGGCCTGGCGCAGGGCGTCCTCGAAATGCTTGCGCAGCGCGGACATGTCCTCCCGGCCGATGAGGTCGGTCTTGTTCACCACCACGCAGAAGGGCGTCTTCTCGGCGTCCAGGAAGGCGATCAGACGCTTGTCCTGGCGCGAGAGGGGCTCGGCCCCGTCCAGGACCAGGATGGTCACGTCCGCGCGCTTGCTCGTCTTGAGCGAGCGCATGACCGTGAACCGCTCCAGGCTGTCCTCGATGTTGGCCTTGCGGCGCACGCCCGCCGTGTCCACGAAGGTGTAGACCTTGCCCCCGGCCTCGAAGGAGACGTCCACCGCGTCCCGGGTGGTGCCCGGGACGTCGCTGACGATGAGCCGGTTCTGGCGGGTCACGGCGTTGATGAGCGAGGACTTCCCGGCGTTGGGGCGGCCCAGCAGGGCCAGGCGCATGCCCCGGTTCCCGTCGTCCCCGGCGGGCTCCTCGGGCTCCAGCTCGCGGGCCATCTCGGCCACGCGCCGACGCAGCGAGTCCAGGCCGAAGCCGTGGGCCCCGGAGACGGGCATGATCTCGAAGCCCAGGGCGTGGAACTCTGCCGTGAGCAGGGCCTCCTGCTCCGCGCCGTCGATCTTGTTCACCACCAGGAGCGCGGGCCGGTTGCTCTGGCGCACGAAGGCCGCCGCGTCCCGGTCCAGGGGGCTCAGGCCCTCGCGGCCGTCCACCACGAGCAGGATGGCCTGGGCCTCGGCCACGGCCTCGCGGGCCTGCTCGAAGATGGGCTGTTCGAAGCCCTCCCCGCCCGGCTCGGCCTCCAGGACCATGCCGCCGGTGTCGATGAGGGCGTAGCGCACGTCGCCCTCGCGGACCTCGCCGTAGACCCGGTCGCGGGTCACGCCCGGACGGTCGTGGACGATGGACCGGTTGCTGCGCAGCAGCCGGTTGAAGAGCGTGGACTTGCCGACGTTGGGCCGTCCGATGAGGGCGATGGTCGCGGGCATGTTTTCCGTTTTCGCGTTCAGGCGAAGAGTTTGCGGATGGCCTCGCCGTAGGGCGGGCGCAGCACGCCCCGCTCCGTGACGATGCCCGCGATGAGCTCCGCCGGAGTGGGGTCGAAGGCCAGATTGTACACGGAAACCCCGTCGGGCACCACCTGGGTCTGGCCCACGTGGGTCACCTCGCGGGGGTCGCGGTCCTCGATGGGCACGTCGTCGCCCGTGGGGGTGGCGGGGTCGATGGTGTAGACCGGCGCGGCCACGTAGAACGGGATGCCGAAGTTCCTGGCCAGCAGGGCCACGCCGAAGGTGCCGATCTTGTTCACCGCGTCGCCGTTGGCCGCGATGCGGTCCGCGCCGACCACGACCTTCCGCACCAGCCCGCGCTTCATGAGCAGGGCGCAGGCGTTGTCGCAGGCCACGCGCACCGGGATGCCGTCGCGGTGCAGCTCCCAGGCCGTGAGCCGCGCGCCCTGGAGAAAGGGCCGGGTCTCGTTGGCGATGACCTGGATCTTCTTGCCCGCGTCCACCGCGCCCCGGATCACGCCCAGGGCCGTGCCGTAGCCCGCCGTGGCCAAGGCCCCGGCGTTGCAGTGGGTCATGACCGTGTCGCCGTCGTCGATGAGGTCCGCGCCGAAGCGGCCCATGGCCTTGCACATCTCGATGTCGGCCAGGTGGATCTCCTTGGCCCGCGCCAGCCACACGGCGGCCAGCTCGTCCAGGGAGGACGCCGCGCACTCGGCCCAGACCCGGCGCATCTCGCGCACGGCCCAGGCCAGGTTCACGGCCGTGGGCCGGGCGTTCTCGATCAGGTCCAGGCGCGCGGCCAGGGCCTCGGCCCAGTCGGCCGCGCGCTCGCGGGCGGTCTCGCGGGCGGCCAGGTAGCAGCCGTAGGCCGCGGTCACGCCGATGGCCGGAGCCCCGCGCACCACCATGACCTTGAGCGCGAAGCAGACGTCCCCGGTGGTCACGCAGTCGAACCACTCCACCCGCGTGGGCAGCAGGCGCTGGTCCAGCAGGACCAGGGCGTCCTTTTCCGGGGAAAACTGAATGTGATCGGTCATCGCCGCTCCTCAGGACGAGAGTTTCTTGGCCAGCAGCTCGTTGACCACGGCCGGGTTGGCCTGGCCCTTGGTCTGGCGCATGACCTGTCCCACGAAGAAGGCCACGAGCTTGGTCTTGCCGCCCCGGTAGGCCTCGGCCTCCTTGGGGTTGGCCGCGATCACCCCGTCAACCACGGCCTCCAGGGCCGAAGTGTCGGAAATCTGGGTCAGGCCCTTGGCCTTGACCAATTCCTCCGGGTCGCCGCCGTTCAGGAACATCTCCTGGAACAAATCCTTGCCGTTCTTGGCGCTGATGGTCCCCTCCTCCACCAGGCGCACGAGCCGGGCGAAGGATTCGGGAGCCATGCGGCAGTCGGCCGCGCCCTTGCCGGACTGGTTCATCTCGCGCAGGAACTCGCCCATCATCCAGTTGGAGAGCTTCCTGGGCTCGTTCCAGGCCGCCGCGGCGGCCTCGAAGTAGTCGGCCACGGGCCGCTCGGCCGTGAGCCTGGCCGCGTCGGCCTCCACCAGACCGTAGCCCTCCATGAAGCGGGCCATCTTGGCCTTGGGCAGCTCGGGCAGCTCGGAGCGCCACTGCTCCAGCCGGTCCGCCGCTATGACCACGGGCACCAGGTCCGGGTCCGGGAAATAGCGGTAGTCGTGGGCCTCCTCCTTGCCGCGCATGGAGTGCGTGGTGCCCTTGGAGGCGTCGTAGAGCCGGGTCTCCTGGACCACCTGCTCGCCGTCCTCCAGGAGCGCCGTCTGGCGGGCCACCTCGTACTCGATGGCCTTCTGCACGTGGCGGAAGGAGTTCATGTTCTTCAGCTCGGCGCGGATGCCGTAGGCCTCCTGGCCGAAGGGCCGCAGGGAGACGTTGGCGTCGCAACGGAACGAGCCCTCCTCCATGTTCCCGTCGCAGATGCCCAGGTAGACCAGGATGTTGCGCAGGGACTTGAGGTAGGCCACGGCCTCCTCGGGACCGCGCATGTCCGGCTCGCTGACGATCTCGATGAGCGGCACGCCGGTGCGGTTCAGGTCCACGAAGCTGGCGTTCTCGGCCGCGGAGTGGATGTTCTTGCCCGCGTCCTCCTCCATGTGGATGCGCGTGATGCCCACGCGCTTCACCCGGCCGTCGACCTCGATGTCCACGTGGCCGTGCTCGCACAGGGGCTGCTCGAACTGCGAAATCTGATAGCCCTTGGGCAGGTCGGGATAGAAGTAGTTCTTGCGCGCGAACACCGAGGTCAGGTTCACGCGGCAGTCCACGGCCAGACCCATCTTGGCCGCGTACTCCACCACCTTGGCGTTGAGCACGGGCAGCACGCCGGGCATGCCGGAGCAGACCTCGCAGACGTTGGCGTTGGGCTCGTCTCCGAAGGCCGTGGAACAGGAGCAGAATATCTTGGAGGCCGTGCGCAGTTGCGCGTGGACCTCCAGGCCGATGACCGTCTCGTACCGGGCCATGTGGTCCTCCTCAAGGCCGCGGGCGGGCGGCGGAAGCCCCGCGCCGGACGGCATGGACTGGTAATAGCGCCCGGGCGGCGTTCCGCCAAGGGGTGGGCCTCACCGGCTTCCCCCCGCCAGGGCGTTCTTGCTGAGCAGCATGTAGGCCGTGACCCGGTTCTTGACCCGGTCGGCGGCGTCCTCCACGGCGGCGCCCTCGCCCATGTAGAAGTCCAGGCGGGCGCCCTTGATGGCCGAGCCGACGTCCTGGGGCAGGACCGGCCCCCGAATGCGGCGGGTTCCGCGCCCCGAGGGGTCGGGCGTCTCGGCCTCCAGGACGAGCACCGAGCCGAGCGGCAGGAGATTCGGGTCTGTAGCCACACTGACGAACGGCGTCAATGGTTTTCCCAGCGCGCCCACGGGCGGGCCGTCGCCCAGGCGGAAGAAGACGAAGCGTCGGTTCTCGGCCATGAGTTCCCCGGCCATGTTCGGATTCTCGCGGAAGAAGCGGCGCACCGCCTTGCGGCCGCGCCGATCCGGGGCCAGCAGCCCGCGCTCGGCCAGGATGTCGCCCAGGGAGCGGAAGCGCCGGCCGTTGCTGGCCGCATAGTGGGCGGTCTTGGTCCGGCCGTCGGGCAGGCGCAGGATGCCCGAGCCCTCCACCTGCATGAAAAACACGTCCAGGGGATCGCGGGCCCAGGCGATCTCCGGCCCGCGCACGGCCACGCCCCGCCGCTCGGCGTCCGAGGCGCCCCGCGACGGGGGATTGGATTCCGCGCCGGGCCAGTCCGGCAGAAGCGGCAGGTCGGCCTGGGCCAGTTCCGGCGGCGGGCCGTAGAGCGGATGCTCGTAGCCCGTGCGCCGGGTCAGGCTGGCCGGGACCTCCGGGGTGTAGTAGGCGGTCATCACGGGCCCGGGCTGCACGGCCAGCCAGAGGAAGCGCTCGGCCAGCAGCTGGGGCTCGGCGTCCAGCCGGGGCAGCAGTTCCAGCAGCTCCCGGGCGCTCTCGGCCAGCTGGCCCCAGGTGGGCCGGAAGCAGCCCCGACGCACGGCCTCGACCTCGGCCGGGCGGGATTCCAGGAAGGACAGGCTGCGCAGCAGGGGCGTGCGCAGGTCGTTCCAGGACGAAAGGCCCTGGTCGCGCAGGTTGAACCAGGCGTCGGACGGGGTGCCGGTCCGGGAGGGGCCGGGAGCGGGCTCGCGCACCGCGCGCGGGGCCGGGGCGGGGGCGGGACAGGTTGAAGGGGCGGAAGCAGGCGGCGCGGGGCGTTCGGCGGTCCGGGGGGCCGGAGCCGCCGGACCGGGATCCACCTGGAGTTCGGCGCAGGCGGCCAGGGCCAAACAGGCCAGGGCCGCCGACAGGAAACGAATCAGCCGCGCGCGCATTCGTCGATGGCCACGTCGCAGAACTTGCCCACCCCGTATTCACGGCGGCGGAAGAATTTCTCCGGGTCCGGCCCGATGATCTGGAGTTCCGGGTGCTGGCGCTGCACGTCCAGGGCGATGTGCATCTCCTTGGTGCAGCCGGTGGAATAGGTGGCGTCCTTTCCGGCCCAGACCGGCGGAACCCGCTGGCCCATGAGCTCGAAGCTCTTCTCGATGTCGTGGGTGGACTGGAAGCGCCAGACGTTCAGCAGCCCGCTGCGCTGGACCTTCTCCCACATGAACATGAGGTCGTCGGCGTCCATGCCCTCCTCGAAGTGTTCGGCGGGGTTGATGATGTACACCCCTTCCAGGCGGTCGCGCAGATAGCGCACGAAGGTGGTCATGACCTGGATGGCCGCCTTGGTCTGGCCGGGGATGCTGCCCACGATGCCGGAGTAGAACATGATCGCGTTGCCCTCGGCCCTGGCCCCGCGCATCTGCGAGATGATCGTCTCGGCCTTGGCCGTGATGTAGTCCTCGCCGAACTTGGAGACCCAGGAGGGACGGGGTTTGTGATACAAGTGAAAGTGGCCCCGGTCGTCGCGGAAGAAGCTCAGGACGTCGCGGGTGAACTCATGGCTGGTGAGCACGAGGCGGCGGTAGTGCCGCTCACCCTTGGCCAGGATGAGGTCCGCCTCCTTCCAGGCCCGGGCGAAGGTCACGCTCAGGCGATAGGGGTTGAAGCGCTCCCGGGAGCCGTCGGAGATGACCACGAACTGGTTCTCGCGCATGACGCGCAGCAGTTCGTTCTTGCTCATGCGGTCCTCGAAGACGAAATGCGCGCCGTTGAACAGGTGGGCCAGCACCGGGTCGGACTCCACGTCCCAGAAGGTCGGGGTGTCGTAGTAGAAGCCCTCCTTGAGGGCCAGGATCACGCGGTGCCCGTGGCGGATGAGGGCCTTGACCACCTGGAGGTCGAAGACCAGCCCGCCGCTGCGGTCCGGCAGGTAGAGGATCCTGAGCTTGCGCTCGGGGTCCTCGTCCAGCAGCCGGCGCAGGGGCTCGAAGGCCTCCTGGGAGGCGGCGATCTCGGCGGCCATGCGGCCCTCCACGTCGGCCACGGAGCCTCGCTCGAAGGACTGCGGCACGGTGGCGAAGACGAGCAGGCGCTGCAGCTCCAGAAAATCCAGCTCGCGGCGGAGGTCCGAGATGCGGCGGCAGGCCAGGGTCTCCTCCGGGCAGATGTTCAGGACGCGGTCGAAGACCGGGCTCTCGGCCAGCTCGGCGGCCTTGGCGTTGAGCGCCTTGCGGCGCTCGCGGTAGGGGTCGTCCAGCCCGCTCTGGCTCATGAAGATGGTCACCATGCGCTTGTTCAGCCGCGAGGGGATGTAGATCGGCGTACTGAGCACCATGCGGAACTTGTGCTTGCAGAGGGTCACGATGCGGCGGCGCAGGTAGCGGTCGGGACAAAAATCGTTCAGCAGGCCGACGAGCAGCCGCCAACGCAGGATATACTCGTCCCGGAGCTGGGGCGAGAGCTCGGAGCGCAGCAGCTTGCGGAACATCCAGTCCGAGCAGGGGGCGTAGAACGTGCCCTCGCGCAGGGCGACCATGAACTGGATCTGTTCCGGCGAGGCGTTCTTCAGGGGGTCGATGGTGTATTCGAGATTGTTCTCGGTCATGAAGTGCAGGAGCAGCCCGTCCAGGGCCGGATCCTGCCCGTACTTGATGTCCAGGATCGAACCGCTGTCGGACAGGTTGGTCACGCGCCACCTCCGGCGAGAAAACCTTTTTTTCGCAAGCGCAGGAAATACCCGCTCCGTCCCAGGTCCGCGAGGATCAGGTCGTGCGGCGAACGCCGCACCACCACCCGGTCCCCGGCGGCCAGGGGAACGGCCTTCTGGCCGTCCTCGCTCAGGTTCACGTCGCCTCCGGCTTCCTCCACATGAATCATCAGCTCGCCGCCGGAGGGCAGGATCATGGGCTTGATGCTGTTCAGGAAGGGACACACCGGGGTCACGGCCAGGACGTCCAGGTCGGGATGGACCAGCGGGCCGCCCGCCGAGAGGCCGTAGGCCGTGGAGCCGGTGGGCGTGGAGACCACCACGCCGTCGGCGCGCAGGGAGGCCACGTGCTCGCCGTCCAGGGCCAGCCCCAGGCGGATGAGCCGGGCCAGCACGCCCCGGCTGACCACGATGTCGTTCACGGCCAGGCCCTGCTCCACCGTCGCGCCGCCGCGCAGCACGGCGTACTCCAGGCAGAGCCTCCGGCGCACGAGGAAATCCCCGGCCAGGAGCCGCCCGAGCACCTCGGGCCAGCGCTCCCGCGAGGTCTCGGCCAGGAAGCCGACCCGGCCGAGATTGAGGGCCAGCAGCGGGGCCGGGTGGCCGTGCATGCGCCGGGCCACGCTGATGAGCGTGCCGTCGCCGCCCAGGACGAGCACCAGGCCGTACTCTCCGAACTCGGCCAGACCGGAGCGCACCAGGGCGTCCGGGCTGTGCTCGCTGACGCCCACGCGGGCGTTCCGCTCCCGGAGGGAGGCGGCGATCTCGAGTCCGAGCTCCCGGGCGGCCGCGTCTCCGGCCTTGGTCACGATCAGAATGGAGTCCACGGGTTCCGACATGGGCGCAGACTAGACAAAAGACGCCGAACATTCAACCGCTTGGGGCGGCGGCGGCCCGGCGGTATTTTTTCGCTTTTTTACGGAGTCGGCCCTAAAGTTTTTTTCAGGCCGTGCCGAAATATACATTTGAGGAGGTCCATGTCCCGTGCTTGCCAATACCGCTGATGTTCGAATCATGCTGCGGACTTATGGAAAGCAGCTTTCGAACGCCAAACGTCTGGCGCGATTCCGCCGAGCCCTGCGCCTCTCCGAGGCCCAGGACGTGGTGGACATCTCGCGGCAGGCCAAGCGGCGGGAGCTGGTGGAGCGCATCGCCAGGGAGATCATGGAGAACCTCATCGTGAACAGCGCCGAGAACCCCGTGGTGGAGGACATTCTGGACCGGCTGGAGGCCGAGACGGGCTGGCCGGTGGTTCTGGAATATCCGCTGGACGGCGGCGAGCTGCGCATCCTGCGCCAGGCCGAGGACGGGCCCGAATCGCTCGGCCCGGAGGAGACCGCGCGGGTCATGCGGCGACTGTGGGAGATCACCCTGGCGAAGGTGGACGAAACCATGTTATGAGCCTGGAGGCGCCCAGGAGGTTTATATGGAAATCAACAAGCTCATCGGTGAACTGAACCCTTACGGCAAGCAGAAGGTGCAGGAGTCGGCCAAGAACGAGGCCGCCCAGCGCTCCGCGACCGGCGAGTCCAAGAGCGGGGACGTGGTCAACCTTTCCGGCGACGCCAAGGTCCTGTCCGCGGCCATGGCCGCCGCCCGGGAGGCCCCGGACGTGCGCACGGAAAAGGTCCGCGAACTCAAGGAGCAGGTCAAGAACGGCACCTACAAGCCGGACATCCAGAAGGCCGCCCGGAATCTCGTCCGCGACGACCTGAGCCGGATTCTCTAGCCTTCCGCCGGGGTATTGTTCTGGCCGCCGGTCCCGCTCACCGGCTTGAAATGGGTGGGATACTTGGAATCGACCTGCGGCACCTGCAACCCGATGCGGGCCTCGGTGTTGATGATGATGGGGCCGGACAGGTTGAGCGTCGTCTCCTCGGGCCGTCCCTGCGGGATGGTCACGGTCACGATCACCGCGATCTGGCGGATGTTCTCGATCCGCAACAGCCTCTTCTCCGCGTTGTCCAGCTTCACCTTGTAGTCGCTGAGGAACGGATACGGGTCGGCCACGAGCAGGCCCAATTCCGGATCGCTCAGGCATTGGAGCAGGAGGAAGGGCGACGTCTCGCCCACCTGGAGCAGGACGAATTCCCTCTTGTCCTCGATGCCGATGAGACCGCGAGGAAAATACAGGATGCTGTCCTCGGCGATGTCGCGGGGGCCGAGGCGCGTCTTGATGGTCCGGGTCATTTTTTTTGCCATAAGCTCGCCGCCGCCAGCAGGTCCTGCTCACTCGTCTCCAAGGCCAGCCGGTTCTGTTCCTTGATCTTCAGGTAGACCTCTTCCCGGTAGACGGGCATGTCCTCGGGCACATCCAGCCCGAGCTTGATCTGCTTGCCCTGGACCGACAACACCTTGAGCTTGATGTTGTCGCCCAGATAAAGGCTTTCGCCCGGTCGCCGGGTCAGGATGAGCATATTTCCTCGGTCTGCCGCCGTTGCAACGCTCGGCCCCGGAGGGGCCGCAAGCCCGGACTTACCCCAGCCCGGCCGGGAAGTCCACAGTCTACAGGTACTTCAGGAGATTGTTCTGCATGATCATGCTCGAGGACCGGAGCACGGCCTGGTAGATGATCTCCTGCTGGGACAGCTGGGTGAGCAGCTCGCTCACGTCCGCGTCCTCGATGCTCGAAATCCGCTGGTTCTCGTTGAATTCCAGGCCGTCCAGGATGGACGCGGCCACGGTCAGCCGATTCTCCCGGCCGCCCACGCTGGCCGCCGAGTTGAGGATGTGCTTCTGGGATTCCGTGAGGCTGGCCAGGGCCTGCTGCACGCCCTGCTGGTTGTTGGTCTCCAGGAAGGCGATCAGGTTGCCCATGGCCTCGAACATGTTCTTGGTGGCCGCGGCGTTGCTGTTCATGACCGCGAAGGCGCCCGCTCCCGCCTGGGCGAAGGCCACCGAGGCGTTGCTGCTGGCCAGGTGGATGCGGTTGCCGTTGGCGTCCGCCAGCCGGTCCGGATCCTGGTAGATGCCGCCGAAGATATCCATGCCCACTTCGTTCACCCGCACCCGCTCGGTGCTGGAGATGTCGATCTCGATGGCCGAGGAGCGGGCGTGCACGAAGAACTGTGAACCGGGCTGGAGCACGTTGCCGCCGTTGGAGGCGATGGTCAGGAGGCCCCCGGCGATGGACAGGCTGACGTTGGAGGCCACGCCGTTGGGCGGCTGGACGTTGCCCGTGACCCAGTTCACACCGCCGTCGGTGCTGTAGGAATAGACCACGGTCTGGCTGCCCATGGTGGCCGGGGCGCGCACCAGGGCGCCGTTGGAGAGGTAGCCGTCCACGCGCACCGCGACGTTGGGCCCGAAGGAGCCCGCCGCCCAGGAGCTGAGGTTCTCCGTGCCCGGGCCCAGGGCCTTCACGTCCACGCGCCCGGTGTCCTGGGAGTCGTCGCCCACATACTGGGCCGTGGGCCGCAGCCAGAGCCAGGTGCCCTCGGAGTTGCCCTCCTGCCCCTGGGGCGTGACCTTCACCTGGGCCGCCGGATTGGTCAGGGTCAGGCGCGCGCCGCTCTGCGGCAGCTGGACCACGGCCTGGCCGCCGGCGATGGTCACCGAACCGTCGGTGAGGAAGGTCCGGCCGCCGTCGGTGCTGTAGCGCACGCCCAGGTTGGCGTCGGAGAGGGCCATGCTCTCGCCCGCCGCGTGGGCTCCGGTGGTGTCGTAGAACTGCACGAGCACGGTGCGCTCGGAATCGCCGTCGATGGAGAAGCCGCAGTCCTGGGAGAACTGGCTGTCGTTGGTGGTCAGCCAGAGCACCTCGCGGAAGGCCGGAGAGTCGGTCTTCTGGCCGGCGTACACGGACTTGCCGTCGTACTGGAGGTTGGCCAGGCCGATGAGCTGCTCGAAGAGGCTGCGCACCTGGTAGCTGATCTGCTCCCGGTTGTCCTGGGTGATGGTGCCGGTGGCCGCCTGCTCGGCCAGGGTCTTGGCCTTGGTCAGGATGGCCGAGACCTGGATGAGGTTCTCGTCCGAGGCGTTCAGCCAGCCCTTGGCCGTGTCGATGTTGGACTGATACTGGTTCACCGCGTCCAGGGTGGTCCGGTGGTCCAGGATCCGCACCATGCCCGAGGGGTCGTCCGAGGGCTTGTTGACGCGCTTCATGCTGCTGGACTGGATGTTCAGCTCCATGAGCTTCGTCAACGACGAATTCATGTTGTAGATGTAGCTGCTGAAGAGCATGTTCTGGGTGACGCGCATGTCATCCCTCCCGTCAGGACTTGAGCGAAAGCAGGGTCTGCATCATCTCGTCGGCCGTGGTCACGAGCTTGGCGGCCGCCGTGTAGGCGTGCTGGAACTTGATGAGGTTGGTCATCTCCTCGTCGATGTTCACGCCCATGGTCTGCTGCTGCCGCTGGTCCAAGTCCGTGGCCAAGGCGTTGTTGAAGTCGTAGTTGTACTTGGCGGCCGCGGTGTCCGCGCCGACCTCGCCCACGAGGCTGTTGTAGTACTCGGAGAAGGTCTGCGAGGTGTTGCCCGCGCGCAGGGTCGAGAAGCCCACGTCCTGCTCGGCCAACTTGGCGAGGGCCAGGGCGATGGTGTTGTCGCCCTCGTTGGCCTCGCCCGCGCCGTTGATTCGGCCCGCGCACATGTAGTTCAGATTCGAGCCCACCTTGTTCGAGACGGCGATGTCCTGGGCCGTGGACCCCTGGAAGTAGGCGTTCAGGCCCAATGCCGCCGTCAGGCCCGAAGTGTCCGTGCCGAAGGCGAACTGATAGCCGCTCCTGGCCTCGATGCGCAGCTTGTGGTTCACGATGGTGGCGTTGACGAAGCCGCCGAAGGAGCGGTTCACGGCCGCGGCCGCGTCCTCCAGCGTGTTCACGTTGGGATCGAAGTTCTGGATTCCGGGGGCCGCGCTCCAGTCCAGGTTCGCGCCGGAGACGAGCAGCCCGGTGTCGGCGTTGTAGACGTAGAACATGGTGCCGCCGGACTGGAGCTTGTCGCCGAAGACCAGGCCGGTGGAGGCCTCGCTCAGGGGGCGGTCGTCGTGGGCCACGGAGTAGGCGCCCTCAAGGTTGCCGAACTTCTCCAGGCCGCAGCCCTGGCTATGCAGGCGGTTCACTTCCCAGATCAGGGACTTGGACAGGGCGTCCAGCTTGTCCTGATAGCCGCCCACGTAGCCGTCGCGGAAGTTGAACAGTCCGGCCAGGGTGCCGCTGGTCACGCGGGAGGTGTCCTCGGCGCCGTTGCCGTACTGCAGCGGGGTGATGTTCTCCTTGGTGGAGGTGTTCTTCACCCAGTAGACGTTCTTCTTCGGAATGATGGTGAAGCGGTCCCCCTGGGCCATGGCCTGGGTCGGCGGGGTCAGGGGGTCGGTCTCGTTGGCCGCGGTGGTGGGGTTGTCGGCCGTGCCGAACCACACGGTCAGGCCGCCGATGGTGATCTTGCCGTCCTGGGGCCGGGCCGAGAAATGCTGTTCCTGGCCGTTCTCGTCCTCGAGCCAGGTCCGGCCGCCGTCCAGCGAAACCCGGAAGGTGGCCGCTCCGGCGCCGTTGCTCACAAGGCCGCCGTTCACGCACTCCAGGGTGTACTCGTAGCTGTCGTTGCCCTCGAAGCAGACCTCGCCGTCGAAGGTGGAGGTCGGCGTCAGGGACCGGTCGGTCTTGGGCGCGGCGAACTCCAGGGAGTAGTGCTGCACGCCGTCCACCAGGGGCTGGCCGCCCTTGGTGGTCACGGTGATGTTGCCCTTGCCGTTGTTGATGACGTTGATGCCCAGGATGCCGTCCAGGGCCCGCAACTTCTGGGTCCGCTGGTCATACAGGCTGTTGGCGTTGTTGGACCCGGGCTGGTCGTAGAGATTGAGCTGGCGGTTGATCTCCGCGATGTCCTTGATGAGCTGGTTGGCCGAGTTCACGTCCTGGGCGATCATCCGGTCGGCCTGCTCCTGGAGCTTGGCGAGATCGGAGTCGGTCTGGTGCAGGAGCGAGGAAAAGGTCGTGGTGGCGTTCATCAGATCCTGGCGCGTGCCGAAATCCTTGGGATTCTGGCTCACCTTGGTCCAGGCGTTGAAGAACGCGGACATGGCGTTGCTGATGCCCTTGCCGTCGGACTCGTTGAACATCGTCTCCACGCTCTGCAGCGAGGCGTAGGTCGTGTCCCAACGGGCGGTCAGGGCGGCCTGGTCGTAATACAGGCGCTCGACCATCTCGTCGAAGTAACGGACGACCTCCGTGGCCTTGACGCCGAGGCCCACCTGGCCCGGAGTGTAGTTGATGGCCCCCGCCTCGGTCAGGGTCACGGCCCGGCGGGCGTACCCGGGGGTATCGACGTTGGCGAGGTTCTCGCCGGTGACCTGGATGCAGGCCTGGTGCGCCTGGAGGGCGCCGCGGGCCATGTCGAGGATGGAGTTGGGGCCGAACATCTAGAGCCTCCCGGAGACCAGGGTGGGGGCGTTGGAGGCTCGGGCCATGCGGCCGCTGGCCGAATAGGCCGAGCCCTTGGGCTGGATCTTCTCTTGGAGGAAGCCCAGGAGCTTGCGGCTCTGGTCGTAGAGCGCCAGGACGAGATGCTGGTTCTTGGCCGCCTGCCGGGCGCAGGCCTGCTCCATGCCGTCCAGCCGCAGGAGCAGATCGCGCAGGGCCTCGGCCTCCTCGGAGGGCACGGCGTCCAGGATTTCGCGCACGCGCTTGGCCCCGGGCGCCACTGCCTGGACCAGGCCGCGCAGGCTCACCCGCTCGACGGCCAACTGGCGCAGGAGCTCCTGAATGGAAATTTCGATGCGGGAGACGTCCTGGGGCTTGCCGCCCTTGAGGTAGGAAAATTCTTCATCCAGCAGTTCGGACAGCAGGCCGAGGGCCCGATGCTGCCGGGACAAATTTTCCTGGATTCTGCTCTCCATGCGCCCCTCCATATAACAAGCAAGCTGTCGGTTTCAAACGATTTCTCATCATCGCCCGACAGTCTCGGATGGGGAGCCGGACGCCGGGGTCAACCGATCTTTGCAAGTTTGCGGCCAGGGCGTTGCAGACTGGACTGCTGCCCCTGGTAGCCCCGCACTCCGCCGGACTGGGGGACCGCCATGGGCTCCTGCCGCGACTGCGCGGCGGGTTCGGCGGCCGAAGCCGGAGCGGCTTCGCCGGACTCGATGTGCCGGATCAGGGCTTCCAACTGCGCGGCGGCCTGGGCCGGGGTCTCGGCCACCTGCGGCGCGGGGTGCGCCGGGGCCGCCGGAGTGGCCGCCGCCGGGGTCGACGGGGCTTCCGTCGGGGGCTGAATCCAGGTCTGGCCGCCCGGGCGGGCGGACCGGCCCAGGGCCATGGGCTCGCCGGGGCGGTGCAGGGGCTTCAGGTCGGCGTGGCGGCCGGAGCGGTCCAGGGCGATCGGCGTCGCCTGCCTGGACTTCTCCCCGCGGGGGTCCCTGCCCGACGCGGCCAGGGTCTTCATCTCGCGGTGGTGATGGCCGGAAGCGGCCGCCGCGATGGCGGCTTCCGGGAGACCGGACGGCGCGGCCGTGGGCGTTTGGGGAAGCGTGCCGGCCAAGGCCTGCTCCAGGGGCTCTCCGACCTCCGGGGCCTCGGGAGCCTGGGGCGCGGCCATGCGGCCGGGAAGGGCCTCGCGGCCCATGTCGGCCAAGCGCTGCTTGAGGTTGCCGTAGAGCAGGTCGGCCAGACCGATGCCGCCGGAGTCGGCCATCTTCTCGGAAAACGCCTGATCGAACATGGACAGATAGGCGTCCTCCTGCGGGCTGTGCAGGTAGCCCTCCTTTGGCACGGTGGCGCGCATCTGCTCCCAAAGCTTGCCCATGAACACGGCCTCGAAGTTGCGGCAGGCCTTGCGCAGCTGCTTTTCCTTGGCCTCCGGGTCGGACAGGCGCTTCTTCAGCGCGTCCATGGAGAGCTTGAACTGGACCAGGTCCTGGTCCTTGAGCTTCTGTCCCGCCAGGGCGGCGTCGGCCGTGGGCGTGGTCATGCTAGATCACCTCCAGGTCGGCGTGCAGGGCGCCCGCCGACTTGAGCGTACGGATGATGGAGATGAGGTCGCGCGGGGTCGCGCCGATGGCGTTCAGGCCGTCCACCAGCTCTTGGAGCGTGGCGCCCTCCACCAGCATGAGCCGGTTGTTCTGCTCATGCACCGCGATGTCGGTCTGCGGCGTGGCCACGGTCTGGCCCTGGGAGAAGGGGCCGGGCTGGCTGACCTGCTGGCTTTCGCTGATGACGATCTGAAGGTTGCCGTGGGCCACGGCCACGCGCGACAGGCGCACGTCGTTGCCGACCACCACGGTGCCGGTCTTCTCGTCCACCACGACGCGGGCGCGGGCGTCCGGGCTCACATCCAGGTTCTCCAGGGAAGCCATGAGCGGAACCATGTTGCCCCGGAAGCGATCGGGCACGGAAAGTTCGATGGTCGAGGCGTCCTGGGCCTTGGCGTAGCCGCCGCCCAGGCTGGAGTTGATGCGGTTGACCACCTGCATCACGGTGCTGAAGTCGCCTTCATTCAGACTGAGGGTCATGCTCTCCTGGCTGTTGAATTTGAAGGGCACGGCCCGCTCCACAACCGCGCCGTTGGGAATGCGGCCCACGGTGGCGATGTTCTTCTGGGCCGTGGCGGCCTCGCCCGAGGCCGAGAAGCCGCCGATGGTCAACGGACCCTGGGCCAGGGCGTAAATCTGCCCGTCCACGCCCTTGAGCGGGGTCAGCAGGAGCACGCCGCCGAGCAGGCTCTTGGCGTCGCCCAGGGAGGACACGGCCACATCCAGGTTGGAGCCGGGCTTGGCCGCCGCCGACATCTTGGTCGTGACCATGACCGCGGCCACGTTCTTGGGCTTGATCTTGCTCGCGTCAACCTGCACGCCCATCTTGTCCAGCATGTTGACCATGGACCGGGTGGTGAAGGTGGAACTCGTGCCGTCGCCGGTTCCGGAGAGGCCCACCACCAGGCCGTAGCCCACCAATTCGTTGGTGCGCACGCCGCTGAAGGTGGCGATGTCCTTGAGCCGCACGGCCAGGGCCGGGGCCACCAGGGCCGCGCAGAGCAGCGCGGTCAGGATCAGCACGGCCGCCGTCCGGCCGGGCCGGAGGATGCTCATGCGTTCATGCGAGGCGTTCATGTCTCCCCTTCTCCACATCTTCGGTTCAGTACGGCCAGAGGTTGTCCAGGATGCGCGCCAGCCAGCCGGGCTTCTGCTTGTCGGCCACGATGCCCTCGCCGTAGACCTCGATCTGGGCCTGGGCCAGGTTGCTGGACGGCACGGTGTTGTCGGCGGAGACGTCGCGCTGACGCACGAGGCCCCGCACCACCAGGATCTGGTTCTCGTCGTTGACCCGGATCTGGCGCGCGCCCTCCACCTGCATCACCCGGCCGGGCAGCATGCGCACGATGCGCGTGGCCACGGTGGTGGTGAAGTAGGAGTCGCGCTTGGTTTCGCCCGAACCGGTGAAGTCGTTCTTGTTCGTGGTGTTGAACTGGGCGGTGGCATGCAGGTCCAAGGGCCGGGTGACCAAGGCGCCCAGGCCGGCGCCCGGCAGGACCGAGGCCCCGATATCCGTCGTCCCCTCGCGGGTGGCCGTGGTGGTGGCCTTGTTCTTGGCCGAGGTGGTCTCGGAAACCACGACCATGATGATGTCGCCCACCCGGGTGGCCCGGTTGTCGTCATAGAGGTATTCGGCCCCGTTGGCGCTGAAGAGCGAGCCTGGGTTGTCCTGGGGCTCGGGCTCCTCGATCATGGGCTGGGTCAATTCGGGCATGGTCGTGGGATTGCGCCTCGAGGCGCATCCCGCCACCAGCAGGGCCAGGACGATGCAACACAGCACGGGTTTGTTCATGGCGTTCTCCGCTCTCCTACCTGACGGCCACGGTATGCTGGTCGATGACCGTGGCCAGGATTTCCTTCTTCGTTTGCAAATTGCGCACCGTGATCATCTGGCCCACGTCGGCGTCGTTCAGGGCCTCGGCCTTGACCGCCATCTGGACGCGCCGACCCTGATACACGAGCATGACCTTCTCGCCCTTGACCACCGCCGGCAGGGGCTCCAGGCTGGCCGTGGTGATGGGCTGGCCCTGGCCCACGGGCCGGGAGATGCGCCAGGGGCCGCCCCGGCCGTCCCAGACGTCCGGCAGATAGGCCATGTTCTTGCGCAGGAAGGTCACGTCGGCCGCCTCCAGCGGGCGCATGCGGTTGAGCGGCCTGGCCGCGCTCGGCACGGCCTTCCAGAGGTCCAGGAAGACGCTGGCGGCCAGCCGTTTGACGGTCTTGCCGTCCGGCGTGACCACGCGCACCCGCAGATTCACCCGACCGGGCTTCAGCGGCCCGGACAACTCCATCTCCACATGGTCGTACGGATTGTCCAGAAAGACGTTCTCGGGCAACCGGAAATCCCGGAATTCGGCATCGCCGCCGAGCCCCGCCGTCCGGGGGGTCAAAAACGCGACGGCCTGCTTCTCGATCTCGAAGCGGTCCACCAGGGAGCCGCCGTACTGCAGCGTCAGCTGGCTGGGCAGGGCCCAAATCCTGGGTGCGACCTCGGGCACGTAGTGCCGCAGGAGCTGCTCCAGCTGGTTCCGGGACACGTTGACCTGACGTCCCGGGCGCTCGGCGTTGCGCCACAACTCCCGGGAACTCAGACGCTCCCAGACCCCGGCCGGGGGTTCCCCGCGCACCTCCGCGATCTCGGAGAGCAGAAGACGGGGGCCTTGGGTGCAGGCGGCCTCCTTGACCACGATGCGCCAGCCCGTCCCCTCGGCCGCGAAGGCCGAGGCGCAGAACAGGAGGGCCAGGACGCCCGCCCCCAGCGCCCGCCGCGCCGTTGCGATCATGCCGCTACCGTTCATCGTCCCTTCTAGCGCTTGATGTTGATGGCCGTCTGCAGCAGGGCGTCCGCCGTGGTGATGGCCTTGGAATTGACCTCGTAGGCCCGCTGGCCCACGATGAGGCCGACCATCTCGTCGACCATCTCCACGTTGGACATCTCCAGAAAGCCCTGGGCCAGGGTGCCGAAGTTGTCGTCGCCGGGCGTGCCTTGCTGGGCCGGGCCGGAGGCCTCGGTTTCGGTGAAGAGGTTGCGGCCCACGGCGTTCAGGCCCGCCGGGTTGATGAAGGTGTAGACCGGGATGTCGGCGGCGGCCAATTCCTGGCCGTTGCGGTCCAGGGCCGAGATGTGTCCGCGCTCGGTGATGACCACGTTCACCGTGTCCTGGGGCACGGTGAACTCGGGCTGGAGGGCGTAGCCGTTGGCCGTGACCACGCGGCCCTCGTTGTCCAGCTTGAAGGCCCCGGCGCGGGTGTAGACGTCCTGGCCGTTCTGGTCCAGGAGGAAGAAACCGTCGCCCTCGATGGCCATGTCCAGGGGGTTGCCGGTGTTCTGGAAGTCGCCCTGGGTGAAGAACTTGTGCACGGTCACGGGCCGCACGCCCATGCCCACCTGAAGGCCGGTGGGGATGCGGTTGCCGCCCTCGTTGATCGAACCGGCGATGCGCATGGTCTGGTACATGAGGTCCTCGAACTCGGCACGGCTTTTCTTGAAGCCCGTGGTGTTCACGTTGGCGAGATTGTTGGACATCACGTCGATGTTGGTCTGCTGGGCGACCATGCCGGTGGCCGCTGTCCACAGGGAACGCATCATGGCTGGAATCCTCCGTTGCTGACTGCTAAACGACGCTGCCGACCTTGTCGGTGACCGTCTTGTCCATCTCGCTCGTGCCGCTGATCATCCGCTGATACATTTCAAAGGCCCGCTGCACCTCGATCATGGCCACCATCTCGGTGACCACCTCCACGTTGGCCTTCTCGATGTACCCCTGCTCCACCCGCGTCTCGGGCGGCACGGGCGTCTCCGAGGCCTTGGAGTCGGGCCGGATGCGGTAGAGGTTGTTGCCGACCTTCTCCAGGGCCGAGGGGTCGTCCACCGTGACCACGTCCAGGATGTTGGCCACGGCCCCATCCACGGTGACCTGTCCCAGGGAGTCGATGAGCACGTTGCCGCCCCCGGGCAGGAGCACCGGGCCGCCCTGGCCCAAAAGCTGGAAGCCTTGTTCACTGATGATCCCGCCCTCGGACGTGAGCTGGAAGCTGCCCGAACGGGTCAGAAAATCGCCGTCCGGGGTGCGGACCTTGAAGAAACCCTCGCCGGAAATGGCCAGGTCCAAGGGGTTCCCGGTCATCTGCAGGCTGCCCTGACTGAAGTCCGTGCGCTGCTCCGAGAGCCGGGGCTTGGCCATCACGTCGGGCTGGGGCCAGAGATTTTTGTCGCGGAGATAACTCCTTGAATCAACGAGATAATCGTGGGCGAAACGCTGGAAGGTGTCGTGGAAGGCCACCTGGTCCTTCTTGAAGCCCGTGGTGTTGGCGTTCGCCAAATTATTGGCGATGAGCCCGAGCCTGTGCTCATTGGACATGGCGCCGAAAAGCGCGCTGTACGTACTGTCCCGCATGGGCGACCTCCTTCTGTACGCCAGGGCAGATGCAATATGCGGGCCACCTCCTGGGGACGATTCGGACGTCGGCGGACTGAAAAACGCCTCTTGACAACCCACCCTCTTCTTCATAGAAGGTGGCGTTTCGAGCGGGTGTAGCTCAGCTGGTAGAGTACAAGCTTCCCAAGCTTGGTGTCGCGGGTTCGATCCCCGTCACCCGCTCCAAGGCCTCAACTTGAATACTGCCTGAACCTCCGGTTCTTCTTTCGCGGGCGGGCCTTTCGGCCCCCTTTTTTTTTCGGAGCGGGCGGACACACGGCGGAAACATGGCCAGACACGGCCTCGAACAGCGCATTCTGGAACTGGCCCGGCCCCTGGCCGAGTCCCTGGGCATTTCCGTCTGGGGCCTGGAACTGGCCGCGGCCGGACGGCGCGCCCTGGTGCGCCTGTACATAGAGGCCGAGGGCGGCGCCGGCGTGGACCAGTGCGCGGAGATGAGCCGGGGCCTGGGCGCGGCCCTGGAGGTGGAGGACATCATGTCCGGGGCCTACGTCCTGGAAGTCTCCTCCCCCGGCCTGGAGCGCCGGTTCTTCGAGCCCGGCCAGCTGGCGTCCCATGAGGGGCGCATCCTGGACGTGAGCCTGCGCGAGCCTCTGGACGGACGCAAGAACTTCCGGGGACGGCTGACCCAGGCCCGCCCGGACGGGCTGGTCCTGGACGTGGACGGAGTCGCCTTCGATTTTTCCTGGGACGCGGTCAAGAAGGCCCGTCTCGTGCACGAATTCTAGATTCCCGACCGCCCGGCGCCAGGGGACCGGGTGGAGGCAGCGGAGGATTCCCATGTCGGAACTGAAAAAGGCCATCGATCAGATCAGCAAGGACCGCGGCATCGACCGCGACCTGCTCGTGGACACCCTGGAAGAGGCCGTGCGCTCCTCCGTGATCCGCAAGTACGGCGAGTCCATGGATGTGGAAGTGAGCTTCAACGAGGAGCTGGGCGAGATCGAGGTCTACCAGTTCAAGGTCGTGGCCGACAAGGTCACGGAGCCGCTCAACGAGATCGAGCTCAAGGAAGCCCGCAAGCACGACCCCGCCGTCCAGCTGGGCGACGAGATGGGCTTCAAGCTGAATATCGAGGATCTGGGCCGCATCGCCGCCCAGGCCGCCAAGCAGGTCATCATCCAGCGCATGCGCGACGCCGAGCAGGAGATCATCTACGAGGAGTACAAGGACCGCGTGGGCGAGATCACCTCGGGCATCATCCAGCGCCGCGACCGCACCGGCTGGATCATCAACCTGGGCCGCACCGAGGCCCTGCTCCCCAAGGAGGAGCAGATTCCCCGCGAGCGCTACAAGCGCGGCGACCGCGTCCAGGCCTTCATCATCGACGTCCAGAAGGAGTCCCGGGGACCCCAGGTGGTGGTCTCCCGCTCCCACCCGGACTACATGACCGCCCTCTTCCACCGCGAGGTGCCGGAGGTGGCCGACGGCACGGTGAAGATCATGGGCGTGGCCCGCGACCCGGGCCTGCGCGCCAAGGTGGCCGTCTACTCCCGCGACCGGGACGTGGATCCCGTGGGCGCCTGCGTGGGCATCCGCGGTTCGCGCATCCAGAACATCGTGCAGGAGCTCAAGGGCGAACGCATCGACATCGTGGTCTGGAGCCCGGACATCGCCATGTACGCCCAGCACGCCCTGTCCCCGGCCGTGATCTCGCGGATCACCGTGGACGAGGAGGAACAGATCCTCGAGGTGGTGGTGCCCGACGACCAGCTCACCCTGGCCATCGGCCGCAAGGGCCAGAACGTCAAGCTGGCCTCCAAGCTCCTGGGCTGGAAGATCGACATCTTCACCGAAAGCCGCTACGGCGAGCTCAACGCCGACCGCAAGGGCCTGGAACAGCTGGCCAGCGTGGCCGAGGTGGGCATCGAGAACTTCCTCGCCGCGGGCTTCGAGACCGCCGAACTGCTGGCCGCCGCCACGGACGAGCAGATCCTGGCCGTGGACGGCATGACACCCTCCAAGGTCTCGGACCTGCGCCTGGCCATGAACATGCTCGACATCAAGCCCCAGGAGCCCGAGGCTCCCGAGGCTCGGGAAGACGCCCCGGACGCCACCGGGGCCGACGACGGAAAGACCGGAGAGGAATGATGGCCGAAGAGCGGAACGGCGCCGCGCGGGCGAAGGGCGAGGCTCGCCACGTGCCCATGCGCATGTGCGCCGTATGCCGCCGACGGCTTCCCAAACATGAGCTGCGGCGCTTCGTTGCCCGCGGCCCGATTGGAGACGGAACCGGGCCCCAGCCCGACCCGTCCCAGACCATGCCCGGCCGGGGCGTCTATGTCTGCCCGGAGGCCGTCTGCATGGAGAAGTTCCGGCGTCGAGAGGGCCGGCGGAAGGAGAAGGGGGATCGCGCATGACGGACAAGATGAAGGTCAAGGACCTGGCCGCCGAGCTGGGCCTGAGCAATAAGGACATCCTGCAGCGCGCCAGGGACGCGGGCATCCACGTGCGCAGCTTCATGGGCACGCTGGAACCCGAGGAAGTGGAGCGCCTGCGCGAGGCCGCTCCCGCTCAGGCCGAATCCTCGGCCACCGTGGTCCGCGAGGTGCAGCCCGGCGTCATCGTGCGCCGCCGCAAGGCCGCGCCCCAGGCCTCCGAGGAGGCCAAGCCCAAGGCCCGCAAGGAGGCGGCGAAGAAGCCCGCCGAAACGCCCGCCGCCCAGGAGGCCAAGGAGAAGGAAGAGGCTCCCAAGCCCAAGGCCCCGACCAAGGAAGCCGCCGAGAAGGCCGCTCCCGCCCCGCGCAAGGCCGAGGAGCCCAAGGCCCGCATCATTTCCGTGCCCAAGGCCCAGGAAGCCGAGCCCGAGCCCAAGGCCGAGACGGCGGAAATCCCCCCCGCCGCCCCCGCAGCCGAGGCTCCGGCCGCCGCGAAGTCCGAGGCCGAAACGCCCGTCGCGCCCGCCGCCGAGGCTCCGGCGCAGGAAGCCGCGCCTGAACCGCAGGCGAAGACCGAGGCCCAGGAGACCGCCCCCGAAGCGCCCGCCGCCGAGGCCCCGGCGCAGGAAGCCGCCGAGGGCGCCGAAGGCGAGGAAAAGAAAAAGAAAAAGCCGCGCCGCGAGGTGCACATCCCGCAGGTGCGCATCATTTCCCGTCCCGATCCGAACCAGCCACAGCCCGCGCCCCAGGCCCGCTCCGAGCGGCCCTACGAGCCCCGGCGTCCCGCAGGTCCCGGCGGCCCCCGTCCGGGCGGTCCCGGCGGTCCCGGCGGTTTCCGGCCCTCGGGCCCCCGCCCCGGCGGACCGCGCCCCGCGGGTCCCGACGCGACGGTGCCGCCCCGCTCCGACAAGGACGGCGAGGCCGGCAAGCGCGGCAAGCAGCGCAAGAAGGATCGCCGCGTGGTGGAGTTCTCCCACGGCGCGCCCGGCTTCGAGGCGGACGACGCCCACCGCGCCTCCGCTCCGGGCGGCGCGGGCAAGCGCAAGCCCATGCCCGGCGAGGACGACAGCTTCCGCCGCCACGGCCGCCGCAAGCGCAAGGCCCCCAAGGAGATGCAGCAGGAGGCCGCCCAGCCGCAGAAGGCCGTGAAGCGCAAGATCCGCGTGGACGAGACCATCCGCGTCTCGGACCTGGCCAAGCAGATGGGCGTCAAGGCCCCGGCCCTGATCAAGGCCCTCTTCGCCCTGGGCGTGATGGCCACCATCAACCAGGCCCTGGACCTGGACACCGCCACCCTGCTGGCGTCCGAGTTCGGCTATGAGGTGGAGAACGTCTCCTTCGACGAACAGGAATTCCTGGTCGAGGAGACCCCGGACACGGACGACGATCTCAAGCCCCGTCCGCCCGTGGTCACCATCATGGGCCACGTCGACCACGGCAAGACCTCGCTGCTGGACGCCATCCGCACCACCAACGTGACCGCCGGCGAGGCCGGAGGCATCACGCAGCACATCGGCGCCTACCACGTGGCCACCGCCCGCGGCGAAGTGGTCTTCCTGGACACCCCGGGCCACGAGGCCTTCACCACCATGCGCGCCCGAGGCGCGCAGGTCACGGACATCGTGGTCCTGGTGGTGGCGGCCGACGACGGCGTCATGGACCAGACCCGCGAGGCCATCAACCACGCCCGGGCGGCCGGCGTGCCCATCGTGGTGGCCGTGAACAAGATCGACAAGGATGGAGCCAACCCCGACCGCGTGCGCCGCGAGCTCTCCGAGTTCGGCCTGGTGCCCGAGGACTGGGGCGGCGAGACCATCTACGCCCACGTCTCGGCCAAGCAGAAGATCGGCATCGACGAGCTGCTGGAGATGATCCTGCTCCAGGCCGAGGTGCTGGAGCTGAAGGCCAACCCGGACAAGCACGCCCGGGGCCACATCATCGAGGCCAAGCTGGACAAGGGCCGCGGCCCGGTGGGCACCCTGCTCATCCGCGAGGGCAGCATCAAGGTGGGCGACTCCTTCGTCTGCGGCGTGCAGCACGGCAAGGTCCGCGCCATGTTCAACGACCAGGGCAAGAAGCTCAAGTCCGCCGGACCGGCTTGGCCCGTGGAGATCCAGGGCTTCGACGGCGTGCCCGAGGCGGGCGACGAGTTCGCCGTGGTGGCCGACGACAAGGTGGCCCGCCGCATCGCCCAGTCGCGCATGATCAAGCAGCGCGAGAAGGAACTCGGCGGCAAGTCCAAGATCTCCCTGGAATCCTTCCTGGCCTCCAAGCCGGATCAGGAGGCCAAGAACCTGAACCTGCTGGTCAAGGCCGACGTGCAGGGCTCCCTGGAGGCCATCGGCGAGGCCCTCAACAAGCTCTCCACCGATGAGGTCAAGGTCCAGGTGGTGCACGGCGGCGCGGGCGCGATCACCGAGTCCGACGTCATGCTGGCCGCCGCCTCCCAGGCCATCATCATCGGCTTCAACGTGCGCCCCACGGCCAAGGTCAAGGAGATGGCCGAGCGGGAGAACATCGAGATCCGCTTCTACGACATCATCTACAAGCTGGTGGGCGAGATCAAGGACGCCATGTCCGGAATGCTCGCGCCCGACATCCAGGAGGTCTACCTGGGTCAGGCCGAGGTCCGCAACACCTTCAGCGTGCCCAAGGTCGGCACGGTGGCGGGCTGCGGCGTGGCGGACGGCAAGCTGACCCGCAACGCCAAGGTGCGCCTGCTGCGCGACGGCGTGGTGGTCTACACCGGCCAGCTGGCCTCGCTCAAGCGCTTCAAGGACGACGCCAAGGAAGTGGTCAAGGGCTACGAGTGCGGCGTCGGCCTGGAGAACTTCAACGACGTGAAGATCGGCGACGTGATCGAGGCCTTCGAGCTGAAGGAAGTCGCCCGCACCCTGGAATAACGCGAACGCATCCGGGGGGCCTCCGGGCCCCCCGGCCTCCCGCTGTTGCGGGCCCGGGGGAACCGCTCCTCCGGCCGGGACTTGGGGGCGAACTCCCCAAGGATTCATGATATGATCATCGGCGTGCTCACCCTGGACTTCCGGCTCCACGGCAACGACTCGCTCAAGGGCAAACGCAAGGTGGCCCAGAGCCTCAAGCAGAAGCTGCGCAACAGCTTCAACCTCGCGGTGTCCGAGGTGGACGCCCTGGACGCCCACGAGCGCCTCGTGCTGGCGGCGGTCACGGTGGGCAATGAGACCAAGGTCGTCGAGGGCCGCCTGGCCAAGGCCCTGAACCTGGTGGAGGCCGCCGCCGAGGCCGAACTGATCCACTGCGGGACCGAAATTTTTGCCGGCTCGCCGGAGGAATGAGATGAAGACCACCGACTCCCGCCGCTCGGTCAGGCTGGGCGACCAGATCCTGCGCGAACTGGCGGGCATGCTCCTGGAAGAGATCCAGGACCCCAGGCTGGAGATGATCACCCTGTCGGCCGTGCGCATGAACAAGGACCTGCGCATCGCCGAGGTCTTCTTCACCCTGCCCGCCGGGGACGACCGGCTCAAGGACGCCGAGGCGGCCCTGGCCAAGTGCACCGGCCGGTTGCGCGGGCTTCTGGGCAAGCGCCTCAAGCTCCGCTACCTGCCCGAGCTGCGCTTCGTGCACGACACCTTTCTCGAGGACATGGTCTATGCCAAGCCCCATCCGGGAAATCTCGGAAATCCTGAAGAATAGCCGCTCCTTCCTGGTGGCCTCGCACGTCAATCCCGACGGCGACGCCATCGGCGCCATGGCGGCCCTCGGCTTCCTGCTCCGGTCCCTGGACAAGGACGTGGTCCTCTACAATCCCTCGGGCCTGCCCGAGCGCTACGCCTGGATCGCCCTGCCCGGGCCCATCGCCACGCGTCTGCCCGACGCCATGCCCGACTGGACCGTGACCCTGGACTGCGGCGCGGCGGAACGCCTGGGGAGCGAACTGCACGCCCGGCTCATACGCGGGCGCACGGTGAACATCGACCATCACTTGGGCAACCCCGGATTCGGGGCCGTGAACTGGGTGGATCCGGCCGAGCCCGCCGTGGGCGCGATGGTGGCCAAGCTGGCCCGGGAGCTGGGCCTGCCCCTGACCGGCGACCTGGCCGAGGCCGTGTACCTGGCCGTGGTCACGGACACCGGCCACTTCACCTACGGCAACACCACGCCCGAGGTCCTGGAGCTGACCGCCGAGCTGCTGCGCGGCGGCCTGGACCTGGAGAGCCTCAACGCCCGCATCAACAACCAGTGGTCGCCCCGGCGGCTGGAGCTCTGGCGGCGGGTGCTGGGCAGCCTGGAGCTGCGCCGCGGCGGCCGCCTGGCCCTGGCCGTGGTCACCCGCGAGGATATGGACTCCACCGGGACCAGTTCCGAGGACTGCGAGGAGTTCGTCAATTTTCTCCGCCGCCTGCGCGGCGCCCGGGTCTGCGTCCTGGTGCGCCAGGAGGGAGCGGACCGCTGGAAGATGAGCCTGCGCTCCCAGGGCGAGGACGACGTGCGGGCCGTGGCCGCCCTGTTCGGCGGCGGCGGCCATCGGAACGCCGCCGGGGCCCTGACCGAGGCCCCGCTGGACGCGGTCCTGGTCCGCCTGGACGAGGCCGTTGGCCGCATGCCCGGCATGGGAGGAGCGGCATGAGCCGCCGCGCCCGCCACGACCCGCGCCAACTGGACGGCCTGCTCGTGCTGAACAAGCCGAGCGGCCCCACCTCGGCGGCCTGTCTGAACAGGATCAAGCACGGCCTGGGCCAGTTCAAGATCGGCCACGCCGGAACCCTGGACCCCCTGGCCCAGGGGGTGTTGCTCGTCCTGCTCGGACAGGGTACAAAGATAGCTTCCCACCTGACGGGGAGAGAGAAGGTCTATTCCGGCGAATTCACGCTCGGACTGACCAGCGACACCTACGACGCCGAGGGAAAGATCCTCGCGCGCGCGGAGGTGACGGCCTCCCCGGAGGAGGTGGCCCGGGCCATCGAGGCCTGGAAGGACTTGACAGAACAGGAAGTACCCGCCTATTCGGCGGCGAAACATAAGGGAAAACCGCTCTACTCGCTGGCACGGGCCGGCGAGGACGTGCCCGTGAAAAGCAAGGCCGTCACGGTTTTCCATGCCGAACCGTTGGAACTCACCCTTCCGACGGCGAGATTCCGGGTCAGATGCTCGGCGGGCACCTACGTACGCTCCCTGGTCCACAGCTTGGGGATGCGACTGGGATGCGGCGCCATTCTGACGCAACTGACCCGCGAGGCGAGCCTGCCCTTCGGACTGGAGCAGGCCCATGATCTCGAGGCCGTCCTTGGTGAGCCGGAGCGTTTCAGCCAGAGGGTCATCTCCCTGGCCGAGGCGCTCCCCCACTGGTCCAGGCTTCCGCTCGGCGAGACGCAGGCCGCCCAGGTCAAAAACGGGGCCTGGCTGCCGCTGACCGAGACGGAGGCCGGGGAACACGCCGCTCCGGGGGACCACGCGGTCCTGCTGGAGCCGGGCGGCTCCCCCCTGGCCCTGGTGGAGGCGCAAGCCAAGGACGGACACTTGTGCTGGGCCATTCTGCGGGGTCTGTGGAGCGAGGAGCCGCCACGCCGCGACAAGGGCCACGGTTCGGCGAGTTGAACACCAACCTGGAGGATAGCGCTGTGGTCATGGATGCCGAAGGCAAGAACAAGATCATCGAGGATTACAAGCGGCACGAAGGGGACACCGGGTCCCCGGAAGTGCAGGTGGCCCTGCTCACCGAGCGGATCACCTACCTGACCGAGCACTTCAAGGTGCACAAGAAGGACTTCCACTCCCGCACCGGCCTGCTCAAGCTGGTCGGCCAGCGCCGGAAGCTTCTCAACTACCTGAAGAACAAGGATATCCAGCGGTACCGCGACCTGATTCAGCGTCTCGGTCTCCGCAAATAGCCGGACCACCGGCTCATCTGGATTCAATCCCCGGGGGCGGACGGCGCCCCCGGGGATATTACCGCGCCAGGCCCGATCCCGCGCGAGGAACGCGAGGAGACGGCCCCCGGGCCGGGATGGTCCCGGCAGCAGGCGTGGTTGGCTGCGGAAAGCGCTTTTGCCCAGGCAAAAGCCCTTTCCCAAGCCTTCTCACGTTCCGGGGAGAGGCGGCGCAAGACCCGCATTTCAAACAGAAGAGGTAAAAACATGTTGGTGCCTTTCAAAAAAACGCGTCTTTCCGCGACCCTCGCGGGCGGCCTTGAGATCTCCCTGGAAACCGGCAAAATGGCCAACCAGGCCCACGGCTCGGTCTGGGTCCAGTCCGGCAACACCGTCGTGCTGGTCACGGCCGTGTCCGCCCCCCTGCCCGAGGACAAGGGCTTCTTCCCGCTGACCTGCAACTACCAGGAAATGTCCTACGCCGCCGGACGCATCCCCGGCAGCTACTTCCGCCGCGAGATCGGCCGTCCCTCCGAGCGCGAGACCCTGGTCTCCCGGCTCATCGACCGCCCGATCCGCCCGCTGTTCAAGAAGGGCTTCGCCGACGAGGTCCAGGTCATCGCCACCGTGCTCTCGGCCGGCCGCAACACGAACCCCGACGTGCTGGCCCTGACCGGCGCATCGACCGCCCTGCACCTCTCGCCCATGCCCTTCCTGGGCCCCATCGCGGGCGCCCGCGTGGGCTACATCAACGGCGAGTTCGTGCTCAACCCGACCTACCACCGGGCCCTGGAAGAGAGCAGCCTGAACCTCATCTTCGCGGCCACCCGCGACGCCGTGGTCATGGTCGAGGGCGGGGCGCAGTTCCTGTCCGAGAACCTCATCGCCGACGCCCTGGAATGGGGCCACAAGCAGATTCTCCCCCTGATCGACCTGCAGGAGGAGCTGCGCGCCCAGTGCGGCAAGCCCAAGATCGAGGTGAAGGCCCCGGAACCGGCTCCCGAACTGGTCTCCTACGTGGCCGAGATCGCCACCGACGAGCTCAAGGCCGCCCTGGCCATTCCGGCCAAGACCGCCCGCCGCGAGGCCAAGTCCGCGGCCGAGTCCAAGGCCCTGGCCGCCGTGGCCGAGAAGTTCGCCGAGGAGCCGGAAAAGGCCAAGCTGGCCAAGCACGTGGTCGAGGCCCTGGGCAAGAAGCTCATGCGCACCCGCATCAAGGAAGAGGGCGTGCGCATCGACGGCCGCGACCTGAAGACCGTGCGCCCGCTGTCCATCGAGGTCGGCGTCCTGCCCATGACCCACGGCTCCTGCCTGTTCCGGCGCGGCGAGACCACGGCCCTGGTCATCGCCACCCTGGGCAGCACCCGCGACGAGCAGCGCATCGAGACCCTCACCGGCGAGGAGTCCAAACGTTTCATGCTGCACTACAACTTCCCGTCCTACTCCGTGGGCGAGGTCCGGCCCATGCGCGGCCCCTCGCGTCGCGACATCGGGCACGGCGCCCTGGCCGAGCGCTCCATCTCCCAGGTCCTGCCCAACCCGGACGAGTTCCCCTTCACCCTGCGCGTGGTCTCCGAGGTCATGGACTCCAACGGCTCCTCCTCCATGGCCACGGTCTGCGGCGCGACGCTGGCCCTCATGGACGCGGGCGTGCCGATCAAGGAGCCCGTGGCGGGCATCGCCATGGGCCTGACCAAGGAGGGTGACGACTACCTCGTGCTCACCGACATCCTCGGCGACGAGGACGCCCTGGGCGACATGGACTTCAAGGTGGCGGGCTCCAAGGACGGCATCAGCGGCATCCAGATGGACGTGAAGCTCTCCACGGGCATCCCGTCCGACGTGCTGCGCCGCGCCCTGGCCCAGGCCCGCGACGCGCGCCTGCACATCCTGGAGCACATGGGCATGGTCCTGGCCACGCCCCGGCCGGAGCTCTCCGACCTGGCCCCGCAGATGGCCGTGCTGCACATCAATCCCGAGAAGATCCGCAGCGTCATCGGACCCGGCGGCAAGAACATCAAGGCCATCACCGCCGAAACCGGCGCGGACATCGACATCGAGGATTCCGGCAAGGTCTCCATCTTTGCTCCGACCCTGGAGTCCCTGGAGAAGACCAAGGAGATGGTCCAGTACTACGACCAGACCCCCGAGCCCGGAAAGAACTACGAGGGCGTGGTCAAGAAGCTCCTCGAGGTGGGCGCGCTGGTGGAGATCCTCCCCGGCGTGGAGGGCATGCTGCACGTGTCCCAGCTCGACGTGGAACGCATCGAGAAGGTCACCGACCTCCTCCAGCTGGGCCAGAAGGTCTGGGTCAAGGTCATCGAACTGGAGGCCGGCGGCCGCATCCGCCTCTCCCGCAAGGCATGGCTCATGGAGCAGGCCGGCCAGGAGGTCAACCTGGACGAGTTCCGCCGTCCCCCGTCCTCCCGCGACGGCGGGGATCGCCGCGGGGGCCGCCGCGACGACCGCCGGGACCGTCCGCGCCGCTAACCCCGGCACACGGAAGCCCGAGGGCGGCCGCTTCGGCGGCCGCCCTTTTTTTCCGCCCGCCGATTGACCCCCTTCCCGGGCCTGTGCCATACAAGGCGCGGAGGAAACCGGCCCCATGGTGCGTCTTGTCCACACCCGCGACCGCCCCGGCGAGTTCAGCATCCTCGTCGATGGCGAGAGCCTGACCACCAAGGCGAAAATCCTCTCCCTCTATCGACTGGAGGGCGAGCTGAAGCCCTCCCTCGTGGAGGGCGGGGCCTGCCTCGTCACCGACCTGGATCCCGAGGCCGGGGGCTTCGCCTGGGAGGCCCTGCTCCACTCCATCTACCTGCACACGGTCTACAGCCTCTACCCGGCCATCTCCAGCAAGTCGCCCCTGCGCGGGACCCAGGCCCCGGCCGACCTGGAGCACACCCTGAACACCTACCGCAACGTGGCCTGCGTGAACCGCGTGGGCGAGCTGGCCACGCTGCGCGATGCGGCGGCCGGACGCCCGGCCGTGCTGGCCCTTCCCGGCCCTTCCCTCGATCCGCAGGCCCTCGCCGCCTTCTCCGGCAGGGCCGTGATCATCGCCGTGGGCCGCGCCCTGCCCGCCCTGCTCTCGGCCGGGGTGGTCCCGGACATCCTCTACATGCAGGACACGAGCGCCTACGCCTGGTCCTACACCTGCGAGGGCATCACGGACCGGCTGCCGACCGTGGCCGTGGCCAATCCCGTGGCCCCCATCCACGCCCATTTGGACGCCTTCGCCTTCGTCTACAAGGCCTGGAACTGCTACCCCTTCGAGACGGTCAGCTACCCGAAGATCGAGGAGGTGGCCCCCAGCTCGGCCAGCGGGGCCTATTCCCTGGCCCGCTTCCTGGGCTGCGACCGCATCCTTCTGGCGGGCTTCGACTGCGGGCGACAGGCCCCGCCGGACTCCGCGCTGCCCGGAGTGGCGGAAATGGCCGACACGGACGAGGAGCTGAAGATGCCCCGCTACCGGGTGGACCGGGCCGGGCCCTTCAGGATCACGCCGCCCGGCGGCCGGACCCTGGAGACCAAGTGCGACTACGTCACGTCGGTGCAGTGGATGAAGAGCCGGGCCATGCGCGACCAGCTCAACGCGGACGTGGAGGTCTTCGAGTCCTCGGCCACGGGCTTCGCCCGGGGCAACTCGGTCCTCCGGCCGGCCGAGGATTTCCGCCCGGCGGACGAATCCTTCCGGCCGGAGTTTCCCCGCCAGGCAAACGCCTACGACACGCGCGGATTCATTGGATTCTTCAGGGAACGCTTCGAAATGCTCGGCCGCGTCCTGGCCCAGGGCAGACTGCCGGACGGGCCGCTGCCCGCGCCGTTCAACTGCGTGCTCGGCGGCCTGGATCAACTCCCGGCTCCCGGGGCCGCGCTCACGGACGAGCAGAAGGCCTCGGTGCTCGAACGGCTGGAGCAGTGCCTCGCGGCGCTGCGGGACTGACGGCGGCCCGCGCGCCTCAGCTCACCAGGACCCCGGCGTAGCCGACCACGCGGCTCATGTCCCCGTTCACCTCGCCGGACGTGGCGTAGGCCGCCACCTCCGCCTCGGTCGCTCCGAGCGCCTTGGCCGCGCTCAAGCCCACCACCATCGGCAGCACGCCGCACATGGAGATGCCGTTGGCCCGCACCACCTCGTAGAGCGCCTCCGGGTCCAGGGCCCTGATCGCCTCCAGGGCCAGGGAGTCCCGGACCTCGGCCTCCTCCCGCGAGATGTAGTGGCTCATGTCCGAGCTGACCACGATGGACGCGGGCGTCTTGCGGGCCTTGAGGGTTTCGCCCAGCCGCAGGCCCACGTCCACGAGTTCGCGGACCCCGCCCCCGCCGACGCAGATCGGCACGACGCGCATGTCCGGGTTCACGGTCCAGAGGAAGGGCACGAGCACCTCCAGGGAGTGCTCGTTGAGGTGCGCGGTGCGGTCCGGGGTCAGGCGCGGATCGCGGGAGATGAGGAGCTCGGCCAGGGCCTCGTCCACGGCCAGCCCGCCGCCGGGGAAGAGCCAGGCCCCCATGTGCCAGACGGCGTAGCGGCTGCCCATGCCGGTGTGGTTGGGCCCGAGCAGGATCACGGTGTCGGCCAGTCCGGCCCGGCCCAGGGTGGCCCCGGCCACGGCCCCGGAAAAGACGTAGCCCGCGTGGGGGGCCATGGCCAAAAGGGTCGGCTTGTCGGCGCGGCCCTCGGCGGCGGACAGGAAGCGCCGCACCTCGGCGGCCAGGGCCTGGGGTTCGGCGGTGTAGAATTGTCCGGCAACGATGGGTTTCCTGTCCATGACTCCCTCCTCCGGCCCTAGTAGGGCGCGGGCGCGTATTCCCGCGCCTTCTGCTCCAGGGCCTGCGTTTCGATGGCCGAGGCGGCCATCCGTCCGTAAAGGCTGTCGGGCTTCTTGGTCTGGATGTCCTTCATGATCCCGCGCCACTCGTCCATGGCCCCGGCCTTGCGGTAGATGTTGGCCAGGCGGAAGTGCATGGAGGCCCATTCGGGATCGCTCTCGGGGATGTACTTGTCATACTCCGAGGCCCACTTGAGGGCTTCCGCGTAGCGGCCGGAATGCTCCGTGGCGAACACGGTCATGAGGATGGCGTCCTTGATCTTGTCCTTGTCGCCGTTGGTCTGGAGCAGAAGCGACAGGGCCTCCTGGGCGTAGGCGAAGACCCGGCGCAGGTCCTGCTTCTCCATGCTGGCCTTGGCCAGGTAGTACATGGCGTTGGCCCGCGCGTTGGGCTCGACGGTGACGTCGGCGGCCAGCTGGGCCCAGATGGGCAGGCTCTTCTTGGGCTCGTTGAGATTCTCCAGGGACATGGCCCGGGCGTAGTCCAGCTGCTGCTCCAGGTTCTTGGGAATCTTCCAGTTTCGGCGAGCCATGGACGCCAGTTCGTCCAGGCGGGTCCAGGCCCCGGTCTCCAGGAAGATGTTGCTGGCCAGGTTGAGGGCCATCTCCGAATACTTGGGCGCCTGGTTCTTGGTCAGATAGCGCCGGATCAGGTTCAGGGCCTTGTCGTGCTCGCCGGTCTTCCAGAAGCAGGTGGCCACGCCCAGACGGGTGTCGTCGTCCACCTTGCCCTGGTCCACGAACTTGTACTTCTCCCACCACTGGGTCACGCGGCCGTAGTTCTGGTCCGCGATGAGCTGGGGCACGGCCAGGGTGAAGGTCTTGTCGCCCAGGTCCCGGGCCTTGGGCACGAGCTCGCTCTTGGGGTAGCGGTCCAGGAGGTCCTGCACCGCGCCCAGGGCGTCGCCGTACTGCTTGTTCCAGGCGTTCCACATGGCCAGCTTGAGCAGGGCCAGGGGAGCCAGGGGGCTGTCGGGGTGCTTGGTGGCGATCTCAATGTAGGTGTCCCTCGGCCGCGCGTTGTAGGGGCGGTCGAAGACCGAGGCCATGACCGGCTCGGTGGGATCGTCGTAGATGCCTTCCTCGGCCAAGCGCATCTTGGCCACCAGCGACCCCTCGGAATCGGGGTAGTCCTTGATGACCTTGTCGTAGATCTCCTTGGCGGCCTTGCGGCGGCCGTCGCGGAGATAGATGTCCGCCACGCGGGCCAGGACGATGTCGTTCAACTGGGCCTGGGGATTCAGGTTGTAATAGGTCCAGTAGTGGTCCTTGGCCTCCTTGAGCTTAGCCAGGGAATTCTCCACGTCGCCGGCCAATTTCAGGAAGCGGGGGTTCTCCATGTAGAGGAGCGGCCAGCGCTTGTCCATGTAGTCCGTGATCTGGAAGGCCTGGTCGTTGTACCCCAGGAGGTGCAGCGAGTTGGCCAGCAGGTAGGAAGCCTGCTTGATGATCGGAATGTCCGGGTGCTTCTGAATCAGGTCCTGGAGGCGGCGCGCGGCCTCGGCGTAGTTTCCCTTGTTGAAGGCGTATTCGCCCCAGTAGTAGTCTATGTAGGGGACGTTGGAGTCCTCGGGATATTTCTTCTTCAGGATGTTGAAGTAGGCCGTGGCCTCCGGGACGTTGTCCACCTTCAGGTTCAGCAGGCCGAGATTGAGCAGGGCCGCCGGAACGCGGGGGGAGGACAGGTTGGCGTTCATGGCCTCGTTATAGGCCTTGGAGACCTCCGGGAAGTGGTCCCGGATGGCGTCGCGGGACATCTGGTAGACCGTGTCGGCCAGGTCGTAGAGCGCGTCCTCGCGCACGTCGGCGGGCAGGTCCGGGGCGGCCAGGAGTCCCTGCAGCGAGTCCTTCGCCCCCTTGAGGTCGCCGTTGGCCATCTGGCCCTCGGCCGTGTACAGGCTTTCCCGAAGATAGGTTTCCCGCTCGGACCCGGCCAGTTCGCCGGCCGTGGCGTTGCCTTCGGGCGCGGCGGCGGTGGCGTTCTCGGAAGGGGCCAGCTCGGCGTGGGCCGGTTCCGGCTTGGGCGGCTCCACGGGTGGAGCCTGGGGCGCGGCCTCGGGAGCGCCGGGCACCACGCGCACCGGCGGAGGCGGCTCGGCCGGGGCCTCGGCCTGGGCCTGGGGCTGTCTCTTATACACATCTG
>NZ_JAMHGA010000020.1 GCF_023660105.1 Desulfovibrio aminophilus
TCATGCTCATGGCAAGTCCGGCCCTCGCCCAGGATCTGCACGGCTCGTATTGCCTGGCCACTGAAACCGAGTGGAACGAGTGCATTGAGTTGGAACAAGGCGGCGCGTGCCGGATCGTCACCGAGGTCTGGGAGGCCACGGACGGCTCCGGGCCGCGCAAGGGCCTGGAACACAAGGAAAAGAAGTGCAATTACGAGGTCCAGGGCGATCAGGTGTTGCTGACCTACGAGGGTCGGACGGAAACCCTGAAGGCCGCCTATTACGACTGGGCGGAGGAAATGTGGAAGGGCTGGGGGCCGGGCCTGAAGCTGGTGGAGCCCCGCGCCGGGCAGAGCGCACTGTATTCCCGGGTGTATTGGAAAGAACCCACGCACAAGCTGCGGGTCAGCGAGCCTCCGCGTCGATGACCGCGCGGATCGGGGGGAACATGAACACGCTCATCCACAAGGCGCTCCTGCCGTTTCTGCTCTTCATGTCCATGTCCGCCGCGGCCCTGGCCGAAGAGCCGAACGCCGCCGAGGAGGCGGACTGTACGGGAACGTTCTCGAACATGTATTACAACCTCGAGGCCGGGGACCTTCTGGGCGAGGAGATCAAGATCGTCGTGGGCGCTCGACGGGAGAAGGAATCCTATCCGCTGATCGGAATCTTCCAAATGGCCGTCGGCGCGCCGTTCGACCCCGTGCTCGTGGACGTCCGCTGCGAGAAGAACGAAATCGAATTCGTCCTTCCCAAATCCAAGATAGGGAGGGGGGTCTTCCGGGGCAGGGTTTCGGACAAGGGCATCCACGGAACCCTCACGCACTCGCCGGAGGTGAAAAGGGAAATCGACCTGCCCCGCCGGGCCGGCTATTGGGACGACCCGATTTCCCAATAAACCGCCCGCCTTCGCCCTCCTTCGGGGGTCTACAGAAAGGCGGGGGAGCCGGAAAAAGCAAAGACGGAAGAGGCGCATGCCCCTTCCGCCTTTTTTGCGTCCCTCGGAAGGATGGTCAGGAGGCGGACCGGCGCAGGGCGGCTTGTCGCCGCCGCACGGCCTTGGGGTACCAGGTGGTGAAGACCAGGGTGCCGAGCAGCACGGCGTAGGTCAGGAACTCGTAGGCCAGGTCCGGCATGACCGGGGCCAGGGCCTTGTTCAGGGCGATTCCGGCGTTGACGGTGAAGACCAGGCCCCAGACGATGGCGATGCGGGTGCTCGTGCGCAGGAACACCGGGTCGTTCCAGAGCGAGGGGTCGGTGTGGCCGCGGGCGTAGTCCAGGGTGAAGGGCTTGCCCATGCCGAGGGTGATCCAGACCCCCAGGCCCAGGGCCGCGTTGGCCAGCACGCCCATGAAGCGCACGGTCCACATGTTCTCGAAGACGAGCACCGCGACCAGGGCGTAGCCGAAGAACAGCAGGCCCATCCAGAGGATCACGCCCCGGTGCAGCCGCAGCACGCCCATGATCACCGTGAGCGCGAAGGCCGTGATCAGGCCGAGCTTGAGCCGGAACAGGCTGCCGTGGGCGATGAACAGGAAGGCCAGCCAGGGCGCGAATCCGAGCAGCAGCTTGAGAAACATGCGGGCTCCTTGCGGGTTGGTGGTCCGGTGTCGACGCGCTCCATTGCCACGACCACAGGCATATATGCCGCCCGCCCCCTGACAGTCTAGAACCCGGCGGAGACTTTTCATGAAAACGGGATAATCTCCCATGCGCTGGAAATCGCGCCCCGCCTCTGTTCCATAATCGTCACCGGATCGCGGCGATCCGTCACCGGCTTCCTGATATTCCCTGCTCATTTGATGGACCCGGCGGGGTCCGCGACCAACCCAGGAAGGAGGAACGGCCATGACCGAGCGGCAGAAGCGGCAGATTCGCGAACAGCTGCGGGAGCGGGTTGCGGTGTTGACCATGCGGGCGGAGCAGGCGGACCTGACCCTGGCCAACTGCCCGGACGACACGGACCTGGCCACGGAGATCACCCGCCACAGCCTGGACCTGGCCCTGCGCGAGCGCGAGCACCGCGAACTGCGCGAGGCCGAGGAGGCGTTGCGGCGGCTCGACTCCATCGACTACGGCCTGTGCGAGGACTGCGGCGGCCCCATCGGCACGGCCCGACTCCTGGCCCGGCCGAGCACGCGGCTGTGCGTCTGCTGCCAGGCCGAACAGGAAGAGCTGGCCCTGTCCGCCGCCTGACCGGCCAGCCCCGACGGAGGAAGCATGAGCGCCACGGGATTTCGCATCGACCTGCACGTGCATTCCAAGCACTCCACGCGGCCCTCGCAGTGGATCCTCCAGAAGCTCGGCTGCTCCGAGAGCTACACCGAGCCCCAGAAGATCTACCGCCTGCTGCGCGCGCGGGGCATGGACCTCGTCACCATCACCGACCACAACACCATCGCCGGGGCCCTGGAGATCGCCCACCTGCCGGACGCGTTCGTCAGCGAGGAGATCACCACCTACTTCCCCGGGGACCGCTGCAAGCTGCACGTGCTCGTCTACGGCATCACCGAGGCCGAGCACCGGGACTTCCAGGAGCTGCGCGAGAACGTCTTCGAGCTGCTGCCCTACCTGCGGGAACGGGGCATCGCCCACGTCCTGGCCCACCCCCTGTTCGCGGTCAACGAGCGGCTCACGCCCGAGCACTTCGAGCAGTGCCTCGTGCTCTTCAACACCTTCGAACTCAACGGCACCCGCGACGAACTCCAGAACCGGGTGCTCACCGAGATCATCACCGGCCTGACCCGGCCCGCGCTGGAGCGGCTGGCCGACAAGCACGGGCTCGAACCCTGGGGCGACACGCCCTGGGCCAAGGGCTTCACCGGCGGCTCGGACGACCACTCCGGCCTGAACGTGGCCCGCATGCACACGCGCTTCCCGGGACCGGCCCGGCTGGAGTCCGTGCTCGCGGGCCTGCGCCTGCGTCGGGGCGAGCCCCGGGGCGCGGCCGCCACGCCCATGACCATGGCCCACAACATCTACAGCATCGCCTACCAGTTCTATAAAAACCGCGTGCCCATGCCCGGCGCGGCCGCCGACATCCCGGCCCTGCGCTTCGCGGACCAGGCCCTGGACCCCGCCGAGGCGGCCGCCTCTCCCGGCCTGCTGGCCCGCGTGCAGAGCTTCTTCAACCGCCGCAAGTCGGCCCTCTACATGCGCTGGGCCACGGGCGGCGAGGCCCACCAGGTCCTGCTCAAGGAGGCCGCCGCCATCGTGGGCGCGGACCGGGGCTTCCAGGCCGTGAGCCGGGGCGAGGTGCGGGACATGACCGTCATGGAGGGCGAGTGGTACCGCTTCGTGTCCCGGGCCACGGACCGCGTGCTCTCCCAGTTCGCGGACCGCATCCTGACCAGCCTGCTCCAGGCCCGGCTCTTCGACGTCTTCCACACCATCGGCTCGGCCGCCTCGCTCTACGCTCTGCTCGCGCCCTATTTCGTCTCCTTCGGCCTGTTCGCCTCCGAGCGCTCCTTCTGCGACCGCTGCCTGTCGGCCTTCGGCGAAAAGCCCCGCCATCCCCGCAAGGAGGGGCTCAAGATCGCCCACTTCACGGACACCTTCCGGGAGGTCAACGGCGTGGCCCGCACCATCCGCCAGCAGCTCGCCCTGGTGGGCAAGCACGACAAGCACATGCGGGTCATCACCTGCGGCCAGGACGCTCCGGCGGACATGGAGGGCGTGGCCAACTTCACGCCCGTGGGGGCCTTCGAGATCCCCGAATACCCCCAGCTCCAGCTCTTCTACCCGCCGTTCCTGCGCATGCTCACGCACTGCTTCGAGGAGGACTTCGACCTCCTCCTGGCGGCCACGCCCGGGCCCGTCGGCCTGGCGGCCCTGGCCATCGCCCGCATCCTGAAGACCCCCATCCACGCCACCTACCACACGGCCTTCCCGCAGTACGTGGGCGCGCTGACCCAGGACACCAACCTGGAGGACGCGGCCTGGCGCTACATGCTCTGGTTCTACAACCAGATGGACGTGGTCTACGCGCCCTCGCGGGCCACGGTGGACGAGTTGGTGGCCCGGGGCATCCCGGAGCACAAGGTCAAGACCTATCCGCGCGGGGTGGACGTGTCCCGCTTCCACCCCTCCAAGCGCAACGGCTTCCTCAAGCGCTACGCCGCCGGGCCGGGCCTGAAGCTGCTCTACGTGGGCCGCGTGTCCAGGGAAAAGGACCTGCACGTGCTCACCGAGGCCTTCCGCAAGCTGCGCACCATGCGCCGCGACCTGGAGCTGGTGGTGGTGGGCGACGGCCCCTACCTGGAGGAGATGAAACAGGCCCTGCGCGGCCTGCCCGCCTGCTTCACCGGCGTGCTGGAGGGCGACGACCTGGCCGCGGCCTACGCCAGTTCGGACATCTTCGTCTTCCCCTCGGCCACGGACACCTTCGGCAACGTGGTCCTGGAGGCCCAGGCCTCGGGCCTGCCGGTCATCGTCACCGACCAGGGCGGCCCCCGGGAGAACATGGTCCCGGACCGCACCGGCCTGGTGGTGGCCGCCGGAGACCCGGACGCCCTGGTCCGCGCCGTGGTCCACCTGGCCGACTATCCCGAGCGCCTGGCCGCCATGCGCGAGAACGCCCGGGCCAGCATGGAGCGCCGCACCTTCGACGAGACCTTCCTCAAGACCTGGGAAATCTACGGGTCCTCCCTGCGCGCCGGCGCGGCCTAGCGGCTTCACCGCATTTCAGAAAGCCACGAGAAGGCCCCCGGGAATGCCCTCCCCCCGGGCCCTCATATCGGGTCTTGAAATTCCCGCTTCAAACTGTATCATCAGGGAAACATTGGAGTCCCGCCCATGCGTCCGCGTCTCGCCGTTCTTCCCCTCCTGCTCCTGGCCCTGTGCCTGGCCCTTCCGGCCCGGGCCGACGACCGCACCGGCTTCGCCGACAAGCCCGCGCCCGCCGATTTCCGGGGCCTGGCCTTCGGCGCGGAGATCGCGGCCCTGCCCGGCCTGACCCCGGTCCCGGGACAAAAGGACACCTACTACCGCAAGGACGAGGAGCCGACCTACGGCAAGGCGAAGATCGTCTCCGTGGCCTACTACGCGCGCCAGGGCAAGCTCTTCTCCGTGGGCATGGCCGTGGAGGGCGAGGCGAACATCTTCCTGGTCCAGGACAAGCTCATCCAGCAGTTCGGCCCGGGCAGCCAGCGCGGCGACCAGTACGGCTGGGTCTGGCCCGCCTTCTCGGTGGTCCTCAAGCGGATGCACAAGGACAAGGCGGCCGTGTATTTCACGCAGGAGCGGACCGGACGTTAGAAATCCGCGCCGGGTTCTGGATTTTCCTCCCCGGCCTCGGGTAGACTCGGATCAGGCCCGCCGCCGTCCCGGCGGGCGCGGAGGTTCCATGCAGCGCACCCGACCCGCCGTGTTCTACGGCCTCACCCTTCTGGGCCTGGCCCTGCTCTTCGCCCTGGGCTTCATGGGCTACTACGACCTGATCCTGAAGAACAAGTCCGAGACGGCGGCCTGGGCCGCCCAGGCCGGGCTCATCGTGGTGGGCGGCGGCCTGTTCCTCCTGGCCCTGCAGGCCATGATCGTGTACCGCGCCTTCATCGCCCCCCTGGCCCGCGACGAGGAGCGCCTGGACGAACTGGACGAGGCCGTGCGCCGCCTCACCGTCACCGACGAGCTGACCCGCGTGTACAACCGGGCCAAGCTGGAGGAGTGCGTGCTGCGCGAGATCGAGCACGTGCGCCGCTACAAGGCCAAGGCCGCGGCCCTCATGCTCGACGTGGACGGCATGGGCGACATCAACCGCAGCCAGGGCGACCGCGCCGGGGACCGCCTGCTGTCCGACCTGGCCCGCCTGCTCACCCGCCGGGTGCGCAAGAACGACATGGTCTTCCGCTGGCGCGGCGACACCTTCGCCGTCCTCGCCCCGCACATCGACGGCCCCCAGGCCGAGCGCTTCGTCCGCAAGCTGCGCGCCGAGATCGCGGCCACCGAGTTCCAGGACGGCCTGCGCATCACCGTGAGCGCCACCGCCGCCCAGATCGAGGCGGGCGACACCCCGGACACCTTCCTGCTCCGGCTCAAGCAGGGCCTGGAGCAGGCCGCGGCGACGCGCGGGGAGGCCGAAAACGGACTCGACCCCGCCAATGAGCCGGGAGCGGTCCCGGCCTGACCGGGACCAGGAACGCATGACCTCCGGCTCCCCGGCCCCGGCTCCCGAACTCCCGACAGGCCCCTCCCTGCCCGTCCGCTTCGCGGTCCTCTTCCTGCCGCTCTGCCTGCTCGTGCTCGGCGGACTGAACATCTACCGCGCCCTGGACGCCGCGGGCCGCGCCGAGGCCGTGAAGGCCCGCCAGATGGGCCGCGTGAGCCAGGAGGCCCAGGTCCTGGAGACCGCCCTGGCCGGGGGCGCGGCCGACGCCGCCTTCCTGGCCGACATGGCCTCCCTCATGCTGCGCGACGCCCGGGGCCGGGTCCCGGAGGACGTCTCCTGGCTGCTCTGGTCCTTCGCCTTCGTGAACCGGGGCTATGCCCGGGTCCAGTACCTGGACGCCTCGGGCTTCGAGGCGGCGCGCGTGAACCTCCATCCCCAGGGCCCGGAAATGGTCCCGGGCCTGCGTCTGGCCGACCGCTCCGACCTGCCCGACTTCCTGGAGGCCCGCGGCCTGCCCGGCGGCACGGTGCGCGTCTCGCGCCTGGAGCTGAACGCCGAGGACGGCCGCCTGGATTCGCCCCACACGCCGGTGCTGCGCTTCTCCTCCCCCGTCTTCGGCCCCGACGGCGGCCGCGCCGGGGTCATGGTCCTGACCCTCAAGGGCGACCTGCCCCTGGAACGGCTGCGTCTGGCCTCGGCCGTCCCCGGCGGCCCGTTCGTCATGGCCAACGCCCAGGGCTACTGGCTCCTGGGCCCCACCCCGGACTCGGAGTGGGCCTTCCAGCTCGCGGACCGCAAGCGCGGCACCCTGGAGCAGTCCTGGCCCGGGGCCTGGGACGCGATGCGCACGACCCCCCAGGGGCAGGTGGCGCTCCACGGCGGCCTGCTCACCTTCGCCACCGTGACCCCGGGCCAGGGCTTCAGCCTGGGCGCGGATCTGCGCGTGCTGCCCGTGGAGAACTGGCTCCTGGCCGTGCACACCGCCGAGGACCAGATCGCCCCTCCGGCCGGGCCGCTGTTCTGGGCCTTCAACGCCGTGCTGGCCGCGCTCCTGGCCGTGGTCTCCTGGCTCTGGGCCCAGGCCCGGCTGCGCCGCGACCAGGCCGAGGCCCGGCTGCGCGACATGGCCACCATCGACGGCCTCACCCGGCTCTTCAATCGCCGCCACTTCCTGGAGACCGGCCAGGCCGAGCTGGAGCGCGCCCGGCGCTACGGCCGCGAGCTGACCCTGCTCATGTTCGACGTGGACCACTTCAAGAGGGTCAACGACACCTTCGGCCACGACGCGGGCGACGCCGTGCTCCGGGCCCTGGCCGGGACCGCGCGCGACGCCGTGCGCCATGTCGACGTGCTCGGCCGCCTGGGCGGCGAGGAGTTCGCCGCCATCCTGCCGGAAACCGGCCTCAAGGCCGGGGTGGAGGCCGCCGAACGCCTGCGCCGGGCCGTGGAGGCCCTCGAGGTCCGCCACGGGGAACACCTGCTGCGGCTCACCGTGAGCCTGGGCGTGGCCCAGCTCCGCGAGGGCGAGAACCTCGACGGCCTGCTCAAGCGCGCGGACCAGGCCCTCTACGAGGCCAAGAACTCCGGCCGCAACCGCTCCGGCTTCGCCGGTTCATAAAAAGGCGGGAGAGGCTTCCGCCTTTCCGAAAAGCCCCGAAGGGGCACGGCTTTCTGAAATGCCCCGAAGGGGCACGCCTTTCTGGAACGCCCCGAAGGGGCACGGTGTTCCGAAGAGCGGCGAAGCCCGGGAAACGCCCGGCTCCAAAGGCCGACATGAGGCTTGCCTCCTGATCCTTATCCTGTGATACAATAGGGGAAAATGGAAAGCCCCATGCCGTCCAAGACGCCCTCCACGCTCCAGCACTTCCTCGGCCTGTTCCTGCCGTTGGCGCTGCTCGTCCTGGCCGGGGCGTACATCTACCGCGTCCAGACCCAGGAGGCGGCCCGGGAAAACGTCATGGCCCGGGAGCTGGCCGGAGTGACCCGGGAGGCGGGCATCCTGGAGACGATCATCGCCACCCGGGCCACGGACGCGGCCTTTCTGGCCGCGCGCGTGTCCGGCGAGCTGGGCCAGGACCACGGCGAGGCCCTGCCGCACGTGGCCGAGATGCTGCACTCCTTCGCCCGGATCAAGACGGACTTCTTCCAGGTCCGCCTGCTGGACGCCCGGGGCTTCGAGATCGTGCGGCTGGACGCCCTGCCGAACGGCCTCCGGCCGACCCCGGAAAACGAGTTCCAGGACAAGTCCGCTTCCGTGTATTTCCGCAAGGCCGCGGCCATCCCCTACGGCCAGGTCTATGTCTCGGCCCTGGACCTGAACCGGGAGCGGGGCCAAGTGGAGCGGCCCATCCGGCCCACCCTGCGCTTCGCCAGCCCGGTGAGCGGCCCGGATGGCGGTCTGGCCGGGGTCGTGGTCCTCAGCCTGGACGCCCGGCTCCTGCTCAAGCGCCTGTCCCAGGCCACGTCCCCGGACGCGCTCCTGCTGGCCAACGCCGGAGGTTACTGGCTTCTGGGTCCGACTCCGGATTCAGAGTGGGGCTTCGCCCTGCCCGACCGCGCCGACCCCACGGTGGAGGACGCCTGGCCCGAAACCTGGGACCTCTTCCACCGCGCCGGACGGGGCCAGTTCCTCCTGGACGGCGACCTGTACACCTTCGACAGCGTTCAGGCCGACGCCCCCATGCTGCGCCAGACCGCGGGCATCGTGCCCGAGGAGAGCTGGCTGGTGATCTCCCGGGCCCCGGCCGAGGCCTTCGGCGGCGTGCAGGACCTGACCTTCCTGGTCATGACCGGCGGCCTGCTCCTCATGTTGGCCGCGTTCACCGCGGTCTGGGCCCGGACGCGGGCCCGCCGCGACCTGGCCCTGCGCGAGCTGCGGCGCAGCGAGGAGACGGCCCGGGCCATCCTGGACGCGCCCCAGGACGCGGCCTTCTTCCTCATGGAGCTGGACGGCCGCATCCTCACCGCCAACGCCGTGGCCGAGGAGCGCTTCCGCCCCATCACGCCGGACGGGCTCACGGGCCGGAGCATGTGGGAACTCGTGCCCCCGGACCTGGCCGCGCGCCGCCGCGACCTCTTCGACTTCGCCGCCCGCGCGGGCGAGCCCATGCGCTTCGACGACGGGCGCCTGGGCATGATCCTGGACAACACCATCTACCCCATCCGTGGCGAGGACGGGGTCACGCACCGTCTGGCCGTGCTCTCCCGCGACGTGACCGTGGAGCGCCGGGCCCAGGAACGCCTGCTGACGCTCTCGCGGGCCGTGGAGCAGAGCCCGGCCATCGTGGTCATCACCAACGCCCAGGGCGACATCGAGTACGTCAACCCGAGCTTCACCGAGAAATACGGCTACTCGGCCGAGGAGGCCCTGGGCAAGAATCCCCGCATCCTCAAGTCCGGCCGCCACGACGCGGCCTTCTACCGGAACCTCTGGCGCACCCTGGCCGAGGGCGAGGATTGGGTCGGGGAGATCTGCAACCGGACCAGGGACGGCCGCGAGGTATGGGAAAAGGCGTCCATCTCGCCGGTGCTCGACGAAGCGGGCCAGACCACGCACTACGTGGCCGTGAAGGAGGACGTCACCGAGCAGCTCCGGGCCCGGAAGGACCTGGCCGACAGCGAGGAGAAAATCCGGGCCATGAGCGAGGCCTCCCAGGACGGCATGGTCATGATCGACGACCAGGGCAGGGTGGCCTTCTGGAACCGCGCCGCGGAACGTATTTTCGGCTACGCCCGGGAGGAGATGCTTGGCCGGAGGCTGCACGAGGTTGTGGCCCAGGACGAAGACGCGGGCAAGGCCCGCCAGGGCTTCCCGGACTTCGCCTCCACCGGCAAGGGCGCGGTGGTGGACACTCTCACGGAGCGCACGGCCCGGCGCAAGGACGGCTCCACCTTCCCGGCGGAGTTCTCGGTGGCCTCCTTCCGGCTCCAGGACCGCTGGTGGGCCGTGGGCACGGTGCGCGACATCACCGAACGCAAGCGGGCCGAGGAGATGCTGCTCGAACTGGCCACCACCGACGGGCTCACCGGCCTGACCAACCGCCGCCACTTCCTGGAGCGCGGCCGGGCCGAGCTGGAACGCGCCCGCCGCACCGGCCGCCCCCTGAGCTGCATCATGTTCGACGTGGACCACTTCAAGAGGGTCAACGACACCTTCGGCCACGACGCGGGCGACGCCGTGCTCAAGACCCTGGCCCGCACGGCCCGCGAAACCCTGCGCGGCATGGACGTTCTGGGCCGCGTCGGCGGCGAGGAGTTCGCCGCCGTCCTGCCCGAAACCGACCTGAACGCCGCGCTCCAGGCCGCCGAACGCCTGCGCCTGGCCGTGGAATTCATGACCGTGGAGCACGGCGGCCGAGCCCTGCCCGTGACCGTCAGCCTGGGCGTGGCCCTGTGGCGCGGGCCGGACGAATCCCTGGACGAGCTGCTCCGCCACGCGGACCAGGCCCTCTACGAGGCCAAGAACTCCGGCCGCAACAAAGTCTGCTGTTCCGCCGCCGCCGGCTTCGCCGGTTCATAGAAACACGCCGGCTTCGCCGGTTCATGGAAAGGCGGGAGAGACTGCCGCTCTTCTGGTTTTCTAATGAGCGGCGAAGCCGCGCGGTTTGAAGAGCGCGGACACCTCGGCCACCTGTTCGGGACGGCCGACCAGGAGCACCGTGTCCCCGGCGCGCAGCACGTCGTCGGCCCCGGGGTTGGAGAGCACGCCGTCCTCCCGGCTCACGGCCAGGAGCGTGACCCCGAACGAACGCCGCAGGGCCAGTTCGCCCACGCTCCGGTCCACGGCCGGGGAGCCCGCCTCCACCTTCAGCCGGGCGATCTCCACGTCCGGCAGGCGCAGATCCACGGGACAGGCCGAGGGATCGGCCAGGGAGCGGTGCATGTCGTAGCCCTCGGCCCGCACCTGGGCCACGAAGCGGTCCACCTCCATGCGCGGCACCTGGTAGCGCTCCAGCACGCGGGCGAAGATCTCCACCGAGGTCTCGAACTCCTCGGGGATGACCTCGTCGGCCCCCAGCTCCAGCAGTTGCTTGCGCTCGGCCCAGAAGCGGCAGCGGGCCAGGATCACCAGCTTGTGGTTCATCTCGCGCAGGGCCTTGACCGCGCGGCGGCTGGCCCCGGGGTCGGAGATGGCCACCACCGCCAGCCGCGCCCGGGGCACGCCCAGGTGCTCCAGCACCGCCGGGTAGGAGGCGTCGCCGTAGACGATGGGCTCGCCCCCGGCGCGCTCGCGCAGCACGGTGTCCGGGTTCATTTCCAGGATCACGTAGGGGATGTTCCAGGTGCGGGCGCTGCGGGCCAGGTTGCGGCCGTTGAGGCCGAAGCCGATGATCACCAGGTGGTCCTTGAGTCCGGCCAGGTGGTCGGCGGGCGCGGCCGGGGCGTAGCGGCCCTCGTGCCAGGCCCGCGACAGGGGGAGTTTGGCCATGACCTTGGCCAGCCGAGGGGCCAGGGCCATGAGCGGCGGGGTGAGCGCCATGCTCGGCACGGCCACGGAGAGGAAGAGCTGGTAGACCTCGGGCTTGAGCAGGTCCAGGGCCAGACCCTCGCGGGCCAGGATGAAGGAGAACTCGCCCACCTGGCAGAGCCCCACCCCGGCCAGCACGGCCGCGCGCAGGGGGTAGCCCAGGAGCTGGGTCACGCCCCCGGCCACCAGGGCCTTGAGCCCGAGCACGCAGCAGGTCAGGAAGATCACGGTGAACGGCCGGGACGCGGCCTGCCCCACGTCGAGCAGCATGCCGATGGAGACGAAGAACAGGCTGGTGAACACGTCGCGGAAGGGCAGGATGCGGGCCAGGGCCTGGTGGCCGTAGCCCGAGCCGGAGACGATGAGCCCGGCCAGGAACGCGCCCAGGGGCAGGGACAGGCCGATGCGCCAGGTGAGCCAGGCCACGGAGAAGCAGAGGGCCACGATGGCCAGGAGGAACATCTCGTTGTTGCGCGTGGCGGCCACCCGCTTGAGCAGGAAGGGCGCGAGCCAGCGGGCCGAGGCGTAGACCACGCCGAGCACGCCCGCGGCCTTGACCGCCAGCATGAGCAGTTCCATGCCCGGATCGGCGGCCCGCCCGGCCAGCAGCGGGGCCAGGAGCATCAGGGGCACGATGGCGATGTCCTGGAAGATGAGGATGGCCAGGACCGCCCGGCCGTAGGGGGCCTCGGCCTCGCGCCGGTCCTGGAGCACCTTGAGGACCACTGCCGTGCTGGAGAGCGCCAGCATGAAGCCCAGGAACACCGAGGGCCCGGGGCTTCCGCCCAGGACCCAGGCCATGCCCGCCCCGGCGGCGATGGTCAGGCCCATCTGGAGGCTCCCGCCCAGCAGGGCGGGCCGCCGCAGGGCCAGGAGGTCGGCCACGGAGAACTCCGTGCCGATGGAGAAGAGCAGGAAGACCACGCCCACCTCGGCCAGGATTTCGACCGCGTGGAGGTGGGACACGAGGCCCAGGGCGTGGGGTCCGGCCAGCGCGCCGGTGATGAGGAAGCCCACCACCGTGGGCACGCGCAGCAGGTGCGAGGCGTAGAGGATGAGCGCCGACAGCGCCAGGATGACGAGAACGTCCTGAAGAATGTCCATGCCCGACAGTCTGTCCCAAAGGCAGGGGGGAGTAAAGGGGGGGCGGTCGCCCGGGAAAGGCCTTCTAGCCCCTCTTGCGGACCATCATCTGGAACACGTCGGACTCGTGGCCGTTCATCGTGCGGACCCTGATCTCCCGTTCCCACGCGACGTCGAATCCGGCGAGCAGCCGCCGCACCCAGGCCGTGTCGTGGTGCCGGAACACGGCCCCCTCGGTGCGGAACATGCCGAACGTGCCGAGTTCCCGTTCGAATTCGCGGTATCGCGCCCTGTTCCTCTCGTCCCGCTGGAGGGGATAGTCGCTGACGAAGAGCAGGCCGCCCGGGGCCAGCATCCGCTGGATTTCATGGATGATGCGTTCCTGGCCCGCGTCGGAGGGCACGCAGGTGAGCAACGCCACCAGGAGGCAGGCGTCGAAGGAGCCGTCGTTGAAATCCGGCGACAGGCCGTCGAAGACGCGGAGGTCCAGGCCGCCGTCCAGAAGCTTTCCGCGCCGGACCATTTCCCCGGAGACGTCGATCCCGGTGACGTTGGCGTAGCCCAGGCCGGAGAGTTCGGAGCAGACGCGGCCGTAGCCGCAGCCGTAGTCCAGGATCCGCGCCGAAACCGGAAGGAAGTCGCGGAAGACCCGGGCCGGGATGGGGTGGGGTGGGAAAACGTCTTGGAAGAAGCGGCCTGGTTCCAATATTCCAGTTGGACATCCATGCTCATGCGGGAATCCTCCCGCCACGGATGCCTACCACTCCGCGCCCCGGGCCTCAACCCTCCGGTTCGCCCGGAGCGGGCCCATCCAGGCTCAGCCCCGCTTCTTCTCCAGGCTCTTGGCCTCCTGGCGGAGCTTGCGGCGCATCTGGGCCTCGGCCATGCGGCGGCGGTCCTCGTCGGTCTCCGGGACCATGGGCGGCACGGCGTGGGGCTTGCCGTCCTCGCCCATGCAGACGTAGGTCACGTAGGCCGAGTTCGTGTGGCGCACCTCGCCGGTCATGAGGTTCTCGGCCTCCACCCGCACGCCCACCTCCATGCTCGTGCGGCCGACCATGTTCAGGCTGGCCTTGAGGATGACCATCTCGCCCACGTGCACCGGGGCCAGGAAGTCCGTGCGGTCCATGCTGGCCGTGACCACGTTCTTGCGGCAATGGCGCTTGGCCACGATGGCCCCGCAGATGTCGATGTACTTGAGGACCACGCCGCCGTGGCAGTTGCCCGCCGGGTTGGCGTCCGAGGGCAGGATGAGGTGGGCCATGGTCACGGCGGTCTGGGCCGGGGTCTTGCCGTTCATGTCAGTCTCCCTTGGTTTTTCCGAACCGCACCCGCGCCTCCCAGACGAGCCGCCCCACGCGGCGGCCCAGGTCGGCCTCGCGGGTCTTGAGCAGGGCCTCGGCGGCCGCGCGGTTGCCCTGGGACTTGAGCAGGGTGGCGGACTCCAGGTCGCGCAGGTAGTTGGCGCATTCCCGGAGCACGGCCGGAAGGTCCAGGGTCTCCAGTTCACGCGGCACCCGCACCGATTTCACCTTGCGCATGACGAGCCTCCGGCGTTGTCGATCCGTATGACGCAATCGATGACAGAAGGACGCGCCCGGCGTCAAGCCCGGGACTGGCCTTTCAGCCTCCGCCGCGCTAAAGTGCGCCCATGCGTCGCCCCCTGTTCGTCCTCATCGCCTCCCTGGCCGTGTTCGCGGCGGCCTCGGCCGGGCTCTCCGGCAAGGTCGAGCCCTTCTGCACCTGGTACTTCTCCTTCGCCTGGTGGCCCGCCATCCTGGCCACCCAGGCGGCGGTCAAGCTCAAGGGCGGCCGCTCCACGCTCTTCGACGACCCGCGCCTGTTCGCCACCCTGCTCCCGCTCTCGCTGACCATCTGGCTCGTGTTCGAGGCCCTGAACTTCCGCCTGGGCAACTGGAGCTACCTCAACCTGCCCCGGGAGCTGCACTGGCGCTGGCTCGGCTACGCGCTGTCCTTCTCCTCGGTGCTGCCCGCCCTGACCACGGCGGCGGACCTCCTGGAGCACACCGGGCTCTTCGCCCGCTCCCGCTGCAAACCCCTGGTGCGACCCGACGCCCTGCGGCCCGGGCTGCTGGCCGCCGGAACGGCCTGCCTCGTCCTGCCGCTCATGGCCCCGCGCCTGTTCTTCCCCCTGGTCTGGGGCGCGTTCGTGTTCCTGCTGGAGCCCTGGCTGCACCGCCACGGCGGGGACTCGCTGCTCTCGGACCTGGAGTCCGGGCGGCCCCGGCGGCCCCTGCTGCTCCTGGCCTCCGGGCTGTTGTGCGGGTTCTTCTGGGAGATGTGGAACTTCCGGGCCGGGGCGCGCTGGGTCTACGACATCCCCCTGCCCGCCGGTCCCAAGGTCTTCGAGATGCCGCTCCTGGGATTCCTGGGCTTCCCGGCCTTCGCCCTGGAGTGCTTCTGCCTGACGAGCGCCTTCTTCATCCTGCGCCGCCGCGTCTCGCTCCTGTCCCCGGGCACGCGCAGGCTGGCCTGGGCCGCGCTCATCCTGGGAGCAGCCGCGTTCGACGTCTGGGTCATGCGGGGCATCGACAGCTGGACGATGATCAGCTGAGCCGCCCGCGTCCGCCTTGACATTCCGCCACCCGCATCGTTTATATCAGCATCGCGTTGAATTCGCTCCATCATTGGCCCGCCTGCCGAAGCGACGGGGCGGAATGCAGGAGAAACCGCATGACAAAGAAAACGCCCAGGACCGCGCTGAACCGGCTGTTCCTGTCGCTGCTCATCGTGACGCTCTGCGGCTGCGGCGGCCCCACGCCCCCTCCTCCGGCCCAGGATATCCCCGCGAAGCATGCGGTCATCGATGACGCGGCCGAGCCGCTGCCGAACGCGCCGGAGAAGGACGACGACGCGAGCGTGGACGCCACTCCGGCCAGCCCCCTCGGCGCCGCGGTCAAGGCCTCGGTGGACGAGATCCTGCTCAAACTGAAGCGGACCCTGTACACCAACTCAGGCTATGCCGAGGACCCGGACTGCCTTCTGGCCCTGGACTGCTCGGCCTACGTCAAGCTCGTGCTGATAGCCCTGCCCCCCGAATACTACGAGGTCCTCCCCAAGAGCAGCAAAAACGGAAAGACGGCCCTGGCCGAGGACTATTACGAATATTTCCGCCGCGCTCCCGCGGACCCCGCCGATGCGGAGCTCTGGATGCAGGTGAAGCACATCAAGGACGTCCGGCCCGGCGACATCATCGCCTACAAGTACACCGACTCCGGCAAGCACTCCACCACCGGGCACGTGATGGTCGCCTACTCGCGGCCCGCGCAGTCGCGCTGCGACGATGCGGACCAGTACTGGGTCTACGTCTCCGACTCCGCCAACAGCGGCCACCGGGACGACACCAGGAACGGGAAGGGCCCCTTCGCCCCGTCCTTCCACTACGTGGCCTACAACGGCTCCCACGGGGAACCGTCGGGCGTGGGCATCGGCAAGCTCTGGTTCAACACGGGCTCCAGCCCCTACTACCGCTGGAACAGCTGTTCGGGGAACAAGCACTCCGACATCCAGATCGCCATCGGACGCCCCATCCGGCTCAAGGCGGAATGAAAAAACGGTCCGGGTCGGCAAGCGCGCCGGACCGGAATCTCCATTGCGGGACGCGCCCGCGTCCGGCGGGTCAGCCCGCCGAGGCCACCCCGTAGGCCAGGACCCGGTTGCGGCCCGCGCGCTTGGCCTCGTAGAGCGCATGGTCCGCGCGGGACAGGGCCGCGTCCACGCCCGGCTCGCCCGGCAGGACTTCCGAGACCCCCACGCTGATGGTCATGCCCCCGGCCGCGCCGTCCAGCCGCAGCCCCTCCACGGCCGCGCGCAGCCGTTCGGCCAGGACCAGGGCCCCCTCCCGGCCGGTCTCCGGCAGGAGCACGGCGAACTCCTCGCCGCCCATGCGCGCCGCCAGGTCCTGGCCGCGCAGCAGGCTCCGACACAGCCCGGCGAAGGCCCGCAGGGCCGCGTCGCCCGCGTCGTGGCCTCGCGCGTCATTGATCCGCTTGAAAAAGTCGATGTCCGCCATGAGCACGGCCAAGGGCTTCTCTTCGCGCCGCGCCCGGCTGATCTCCCGCGCGCTCTCCTCGAAGAAGCGCGAGCGGTTGGCCAGGCCGGTGAGCGGGTCGGTGCTGGCCAGCCATTGGAGATGGGCCTCCATCTCCTTGCGCCGGGTCACGTCCAGCAGGATCGCCAGCACGGTCTCCCGGCCCCCGGCCACGGCCGTGGTCGTCACCAGGAGCACGTCCCGGGGCCGTCCGTCCGGGGGAACGACGCGGGCCTCGAACTCCGCCACCTCCCCGGCGGGCGGCGGGTTCTCGGTCAGCCGGGCGAAGTCCCCGGCCTGGAAGCAGGCCCGGATGGCCCCGGCGTCGGCGCAGGCGGCCTCGCCGAAAAAGCGGCGCGCGGCGGCGTTGGCCTGGAGCAGCGCCCCGTGGCTGCGGGAAAGGATGAGCAGGGGCGCGGGCACGGCCCGGAGCAGGGTCTGGAGCATGCGGCGGTGTTCGTCCAGCTCCTGTCCGGCCCGCTCGGCGGCCCGGGAGGCGGCCCATTCCCGGCGCTGGAGCCGGTTGGAGCGGGAGAGCAGGAGCAGGAGCACGGCGTTCTCCGTGCCCAGGGCCAGCAGCAGGCCCAGCTCCCAGGCGGCCCAGGGCTTGCCCGCGAGGTGGAAGGCCAGGGCCAGCCCGCTGCCCAGCAGGCTGACCGCGGCGGCGGCGCTGAAGACCAGCGGGAAGCCCAGGATGTAGATGATCGGCAGCACGAAGAGGAAGAACAGGGCCGCCTCGGTCTGGGGCGAGAGGAGCACGGCGCAGGCCGGAACGGCGGCCGCGCACCAGACCAGGCCCAGGGTGTGCAGCTCCCGGAATCCCCGCACCCGGGGCAGGGCCGCCAGGCAGCCCAGGGAGACGAGCACCAGGATCGAACGGGTCGTGACGGCCACCGCGAAATGGGGCCTGCCGTAAAAACGCAGGAAGTCGTTGGCGTAGAACAGCGCGGTGAGCAGCGCGGCCCAGAAGAAGGCCAGCCGGCAATAGCGCAGCCATTCCGGCAGGCGTTCCGCGCGGAACTCCGACTCGCGGGCCGGATCGGAGAACTCCCCGCCACGGGAAAATGCATGGGCCCGAGTCCGCATCGGTTTCCCCCCGAAAACCGTCAGCCGCCCGGGTTCCGGCGGATGCGCCGGAGCGGAAGGCCAGGCAGCCGGACTACCCCGGATCGCGCCGCGCCGCAAGGCCTCCGGCGCGCCCCGGCCTCAGTGCCCCGCCAGGGCCCTGATCCGCGCCAGGGAATCCAGGAACCGCTCCGGCCCCAGGCGCAGGACGCCGCTGAAGGGCGTGTCCAGCTCCCGGATGAGCCAGATGTTGATGAGCACGAGGAGCAGCATCATGCCCATGTACCAGACGTCGGCCACGCCGTGGCCCAGGTCGGTGTAGAACAGCGCCACCAGGGTGAAGACGAAGCCCAGGTGGATGAGCAGCCAGAAGGGCCAGAGCAGGCTGCCGCGCACCTGCTCCAGCCGGGCGTGGCGGTAGCGCGACAGGTCCTTGAGTTCCTCCAGCATGCGCACGTGATACATGGTCTTGACCGCGTCGTCGGGACGGAGGCGCTCCCACTCCCGCCAGAGCGCGTCGTAGCGCTCCTGGGTGGCCGGGCTGCGGCGGTCCTGGGACATGGCCACCCACTCCTCGCGGGCCACGGAGTCCAGGTAGGCCTCCAGGGCCCGGACGAACGGCTCGGAATGGGGCAGGACCTGGGCCTCGCGGGCCAGGATCACGGTGGTGTAGGACTCGTGGGCCAGGTCCTCGGAGGTGTCGGTGAAGTTGTTCCAGAGCGTCATGACCGCGAAACTCAGGAAGAAGGTGTAGAGCGTGGCGAAATAGCCGATGTTGGTGGCCAGCAGGTTCTTCTGCAGGGGGTCCAGGCCGTGGGGCCTGCGGCGGCGGATGAGGAAGGCCCCCAGGGTTCCGGCCAGGGCCGCGGCCACCAGGGCGATGATGTTCCAGGCCTCCGGGCTCACGCGCCCTCCTTCTTGCCCGTGGACAGGCGCTCCACGAGGCGGTCGTAGTAGATCTCCTCCCGTTCGAAGGCCACGGGCCGCCCGCGGCGCATGTTCAGATCGCGGATCAGGAAGTTCACCCGCCGGATCTGGCGATAGCGCTCGCGCTCGTCGGGCATGGCCTTGAGCAGGTCCAGGGCCGTGTCGATCTCCCGGCCGCGCTCCAGCTCCGGCGGCAGGCAGCCCGCGTTCTTCAGGATGCGGTAGGCCATGCGCAGGTCCTCGGGGACCATGGAGAGGTCCTCCTCGGGCAGGGGCCTGCCCCTGCCTTCGAGGTTCTCGAAGCCGCCCTCGCGCATGTGCTTCTGGATGGCCTCCTCGGCCAGACGCTCGATGAACAGGAACATCAGGCCTTCTACTCCGCTCTGCCCTCCGCGCGCAATAGGTGGGCCTTCGGCCTGTTACACAAAGGCGGGAGTCTCCCCCGCCTTTTTTATAACCCGGCGAAGCCGTGCGCCTTCGGCGCTCTCCAGAAAACACAAAGGCGGGAACCTCCCCCGCCTTTTTTATGGCTTGGCGAAGCCGACGAAGCCGATCAGGACACGCCGCCCTCCGCACGCAAGAGGTCGAAGAGCAGGCCCGCGGTCTCGGCGGTGAGCCGCTTGCAGCGTTCCCAATCCTTCTGTTCGCCGAAGCGCTCCAGAAGCACGCCGCAGATGCTCGAACCGTTGTGCTCGATGAACCGCCTGCGGAACTCCGCGGCCAAATCCTGGGCCCGGTCGCTGGACATCTCGGGCGCATCCCGGCCCGTGGACAGTCCCAGGGCCATGAGTCCACCGGCCAGTGCGCCGCACAGCTCGCTCTTGCTCCGGCCAACGCCTCCGCCGAAGCAGGTGGCCACGCGCGTGGGCGCGGCGAGGCCGCAGCAATGGCAAGCGCCGCGCAGCACGCTCTCCGCGCAATTGAAGTGGGCCTCCATGTTCGCCAGAGCCGACGCCTCGATCTCGTTCCTCGTCATGATTCCTCCTCGCCGCGGCCGGTCGGGCCGCATGGCGATCAATTGATTTATTTTTCGCATAACGCTAGGCTTCAAATCGCGTCCAATGATTCTTTTGCATTGGTTCGATCAACAAGACCGAAGGATGTCCCATGGAACTGCGCGACCTGAAAACCTTCGTCACCGTGGCCTCCCTGCTCAGCTTCAACCAAGCGGGCCAAGCGCTCCACGCGGCCCAATCCACGATCTCCGTGCGCGTGCGGGCCCTGGAGGAGGAGCTCGGCGTGCGGCTTTTCGACCGTCTGGGACGCCGGGTCCTGCTCACCGAGGCGGGAGAACGGCTCCTGGCCTACGGCCGCAAGATGGTGGATTTGGAGGAGGAGGCCCGCAGTTGGGTTGCCGGCGACGCGGGGCGGCATGGCACGATCAGCGTGCGCGTGCCCGAAACCCTCTGTGTCCTGCGGCTGCCTGGGGTCTTGCGGCGCTTCCGCGAGGCCTGCCCGCACTCCAGGGTGCGGCTGCTCCCCTGCGCCTTCGAGGGCCTGGCCGAGGACCTGCGGCGCGGAGTGACGGACCTGGCCTTCGTGTTGGCCAACGAGGTGCTCGCCCGCGATCTGGCCGCGGAATTCCTCGGGGTGGAGGAATTGGTCCTGGCCGTGGCCCCGGATGACCCGCTCGCCGGACGCGCGGACGTCGGGCCGAAGGACATCGCCGGACAGCCGCTGCTCCTTTCCACGGCCGATTGCAGCTATCGCCGCATCCTGGAGGGAATGCTGGCCCAAGCCGGAAGCGACCCTCTCGCCGCGGTGGAGTGCGGTTCGGTGGAGGCGGTGAAGCGCTTCGCGGCCGAGGGGCTGGGCCTGACCATCCTGCCGGAGAGTTTGGCCCGCGCGGAACTCGCCGCCGGGACCCTGGCCGCGGTCGATTGGGCCGAAGGTCCGCTGGAAGCAGCGGTCTTCATGCTCCATCATAAGGATAAATGGATCTCTCCCACGCTCGCCGCATTCATGGACATCTGCCGCCGGGAACTCTTGCCCGGCGACGGCCGCGCCTGACCCGTGGGCCTTCGGCCTGTTACACAAAGGCGGGAGTCTCCCCCGCCCTTTTTATAACCCGGCGAAGCCGGGGCCTTCGGCCCATTACGGAAAGATAAAAATGGGGAGTCTCTCCCGCCTTGCTATAACCCGGCGAAGCCGGGGTTGTGCGGCGGGCCGCCCGAGGATAGACTGCGGCCATGAGCCTTCGTCCCGCCCATCTCGCCGAGAACCTGGCCGACGTCCTGCGCGGCCGGGGCTATCGGCTCACGCCCCAGCGCCTGGCCGTGATCCGGGCCCTGGGCCGGGACGCCTCGCACCCCTCGGCCGAGGAGGTCCACCGGCGTCTGCTGCCCGACAACCCGACCCTGAGCCTGGCCACGGTCTACAAGACCATCGCCCTGCTCAAGCAGGAGGGCCTGCTCCTGGAGATCGACTTCGGCGCGGCGGACAACCGCTACGACATCCTCCGGCCCTACCCCCACCCCCACGCCGTCTGCACCCGCTGCGGGGCCGTGTCCGACCCGAGCGACGCGGACGTCTCCGAACTGGTCGAGCGCATGACCCGGGAGACGGGCTACTCCATCAGCTCGCATCGGCTGGATTTTTTCGGCCTGTGCCCCAGCTGCCGCCGAAAAGCGGGCGGGAAATAATTTTTTTCGCTTGCAACGGAGAATGATTCTCCGTAAGGTTCCATTATCGAGAACCCGCCGCAAAGCCGGAGGCCGGTCCCTTCCATCGCGCGGCGGACAACCCGAGAGGTGCACATGGCCAAGAAGAACAAGCTCACCACCAACGCGGGCGCGCCCGTGGTCGACAACCAGAATTCGCTCACCGCCGGGAAACGCGGCCCCATGCTCCTGCAGGACGTCTGGTTCCTGGAGAAGCTGGCCCACTTCGACCGGGAGGTCATCCCGGAGCGGCGCATGCACGCCAAGGGCTCCGGGGCCTACGGCACGTTCACCGTGACCAAGGACATCACGAAATACACCAAGGCCGCGATCTTCTCCAAGGTCGGCAAGAAGACCGAGCTCTTCGCCCGCTTCTCCACCGTGGCCGGGGAGCGCGGGGCGGCCGACGCCGAGCGCGACATCCGGGGCTTCGCCCTCAAGTTCTACACCGAGCAGGGCAACTGGGACTTGGTGGGCAACAACACCCCGGTGTTCTTCCTGCGCGATCCCCTGAAGTTCCCGGACCTGAACCACGTGGTCAAGCGCGACCCGCGCACGAACCTGCGCAGCGCCAAGAACAACTGGGACTTCTGGACCAGCCTGCCCGAGGCCCTGCACCAAGTCACGGTGGTCATGAGCGACCGGGGCATCCCGGCCACCTACCGCCACATGCACGGCTTCGGCAGCCACACCTTCAGCCTGATCAACGCCAAGAACCAGCGCTTCTGGGTCAAGTTCCACTTCAGAACCCAGCAGGGCATCAAGAACCTCACCGACGCCGAGGCCGAGGCCGTCATCGGCAAGTGCCGCGAGAGCCACCAGCGCGACCTCTACGAGAGCCTGGAGCGCCGCGACTTCCCGCGCTGGACCCTGTACGTCCAGGTCATGCCCGAGAAGGACGCCCTGAAGTGCCCCTATCACCCCTTCGACCTGACCAAGGTCTGGTACCACTCCGACTATCCGCTCATGGAGGTGGGCGAGCTGGAGCTGAACAAAAACCCGGAAAACTACTTCGCCGAGGTGGAGCAGGCGGCCTTCAACCCCGCCAACATCGTGCCCGGCATCGGCTTCTCCCCGGACAAGATGCTCCAGGGGCGGCTCTTCTCCTACGGCGACGCCCAGCGCTACCGCCTGGGCGTGAACCACCATCTCATCCCGGTGAACAAGGCCCGCTGCCCGTTCCACAGCTACCACCGCGACGGGGCCATGCGCGTGGACGGCAACTACGGCGGCACCCTGGGCTACGAGCCCAACAGCTACGGCGAATGGCGGGAGCAGCCGGACTTCGCCGAGCCGCCCCTGGCCATCGACGGCGCGGCCGACCGCTGGAACTTCCGCGAGGATGACGACGACTACTTCACCCAGCCGGGCAAGCTCTTCCGGCTCATGAGCCCGAAGCAGAAGGAGGCCCTTTTCGGCAACACCGCCCGGGCCCTGGGCGACGCGCCCGAGGAGATCAAGCTCCGGCACGTCGGCAACTGCCTCAAGGCCGACCCCAAGTACGGCGAGGGCGTGGCCAAGGCCCTGGGGCTGCCCGTTCCCGGCGGCAAGAAGGGCGGCAAGAAGAAGTAGGCGACCCCTTCGGGGCTTTTCAGAAAACAAAAAGGCGGGAGTCTCTCCCGCCTTTCCATCATTCAGCGAAGCCGTGCGCCTTCGGCCCGTTCCAAAAACAAGGTAATTCCTAGCCTATTCGGACCAAAGTTTGGTCGATCTGCTTTATGGAAATAGACTTAACAAGCTTTATTAATTGCTTTTCAATATCTTCATGACGGTGGTTAAACCGAAAACAAATTTCACC